>NZ_JBFTLD010000008.1:0-64318 GCF_056396265.1 Allobosea sp. 05T422_2
AGCGACAGCAGTGACGACAACATCAGCCCGACAGCCAGCACCGCCGTCGGCAGCCGCGGCACGAATCCACTTTCGATGAATTCTGCGACGACCGAAGCGCCGATAACAACGGAAATCAGAGCAAGCACCCCGGCTACCGCAGAGAAAAATGCCATGGGACGCTCCTCCTTCACAAGGAAGCCGATCAGCTTCAATATCCGGAAGCCGTCATGATAAGTGCGCAGCTTGCTCTGTGAGCCAGCAGGCCGCTCGTTGTAGACGGTGCTGATCTCGGACAGCGGCATCTTCATTTCAAGCGCATGGACCATCAACTCGGTTTCTATCTCGAAACCGTGTGACATGCCGGGAAAGGACTTCGCATATCGGCGGGAGAAKGCCTTGTACCCAGAGAGCATATCCGTCGTTGCGGATCCGAAGATGTTCTGAACCAGGCCTGTGAGCATCTTGTTGCCCCAAGCGTGCCCGGCTCGGTACGCATCCGCACTCTCGGCGACGCGCGCGCAATTGACCATATCGTATGGGCCCGAAACGACTTGCGCGAGCAATACGGGAGCCGCACTCGCATCATAGGTCGCATCACCGTCGACCATTATGTAGATATCAGCCTCGATATCCGCGAACATTCGCCGGACAACATTGCCCTTCCCCTGCCGCGTCTCAGTCCGAACGATARCACCCGTCTTTCGGGCGATATCGGCGGTGCCGTCCGTCGAGTTATTGTCGTACACGTAGATCTCAGCCTCCGGTAGCGAAGCCTGAAACCCTGCAACGGTTGCGGCAACCGTCACAGCTTCATTGTAGCACGGTATCAGAACGGCAACGCGAAACTGCGTGGATGAGCTTACAGAATCCATTCGTCTCTCGCTTGCATCGGGACCCGACTTCTTCGACCGGACGGGCTGCGATCTACGGCGGGCGGGGTGCCATGCCACGGTTCTTTCGACGGCACAACCAGACAGTCGCGTCTCAGACGGAATGTTAGACTATCAGAAGCCCACCGGCGGGCCGGGAATCGTCTTGAGATAGCGTTCGGCGACGACGAAGAGGACGAGGTCGGGCTTCACCTCGTCGACCAGCGCAAAATTGAAGTTCGCTACGTTGTGATGTGTGTAGACGGGGTCGCGGAACGTCTGGAACAGCGCCGTGGGGCCCAGTACGTAGTCGGTGAATGAATCGCCGAAGATCACCGCGCGCGGCGCCTGCCGGCGGTCCGTCGTGCGGAAGGTAATGGGCCAGCCCCAGCCATTTCCAGGTTTGCGAATCTCGGAGGTCAGAATACGGCTCGGCCCCTGGCCATTAAGGTTTTCTCCAGTAAATGCGAGATCCTTGTGCAGCCCCAGAAGGTACAGGAGATCGCTGGGGACCGGTCCCTGGCTCGATGTGAAATCGGTGATCGGATCGATCGCCAGCATCGGAAAGCTCGGCTTCAGGCTTGCCATCAGCATGTCATACGCAATCAGCGAGGCACGCTGAGACCAATGGGTATCGCCCTTGAAGTAGAGGCCGGGATGCTTCGCCTTGGCCGCGACGATCGCTTCGCGCGGATCGATGAATGTCAGCGCTGTTCCCTGCAGCCGCGCGGCGATCTGATCTGCGCGCGTCAAGGCGCCGGCGCGACGCGGATATTGCGGAAGCATCTCGGGATAAATCGTGTTCTTGTCAGGTGCCAGCAGCATAGCGAAGGCGATGCCGCGCTTGGCGAGCCATTCCCGATTAGCCTCCATGCGGGCCACCCACTGCTCGAGTTCGCCCTGCGTGAAGATATCCTGACCCGTATGCTGCTCCATGATCCGTTCGGCCGTGTAGAACAGCCATTCATCGCGACCGATAGCAACCTGGGGATTGCTGCTGACGCCAAGACTGTGACGGGTCAGGCTGTTGAGGCGAACGAGCTGATCGCGCAAGCCGAAATGGTCGTTGACATAAGTMTCGAGCAGCCGCGACAGCTTCAGTGGGCGCGCCAAATCTTGCCAGCCGGGAGCACGGGCGAGCAAACGGTTCTCGCCCTGCCCCATCCCCGCCCCGCCGACGAACTGCAACACCATCGGCGCGAGCGAGATCAGCCCGAAAACCGCGATGACCAGCCATGACGGAATGCGCCAGGGCCGACTGAGCGCCAGAGTGACGGCGCGATCGATCTCTGCCCGCATGGCCCCCRCTCAGAACCGGAAATAGATGAAGGGATTATAGGCCCCGCCGGCGAGACTCATAGAGACCAACCCCAGGACCAGCACCAGACCGGCAAGGCGCACGAAATCAACCACCGGCCACATCCTGATGAACCAGCGTGACATGCCGTCCAGTGCGGCCTGCCCCCATGGACCCGCAGCGGCAAGTCCGACCAGACAAGCGAGCAGCACGTCTGCGCCGATGAGCCGCTCCAGGGTGGGCGCAAACGGCGCTGGCGCCCCCAACCCCACCATCGCCTTTAGGAAGCTCATGGCCTGGCCCATGCCGTCTGCCCGGAAGAATACCCAAGCCAGCATGACGAGGAGCAACGTGTAGACCGCACGGATGACGGTCGGCAATCTTTCCAGCCGCGCGCCGACACCCGCTCGCTCCATCACCAATGCCGTACCATGGAGCATCCCCCAAACGACGAAGTTCCAGGACGCGCCGTGCCAGATGCCGCATAGAAGAAAGACGATGAAGAGGTTGCGATAGGTCTGGAGAGGCGAGCCGCGATTTCCGCCAAGTGGGATGTAGACATAATCGCGAAACCAGGACGACAACGAGATATGCCAGCGGCGCCAGAATTCCGTCACCGAGAGCGAGGCATAGGGATAGTTGAAGTTGATCGGGAAAGTGAAACCGATCATGAGGGCGAGACCGATCGCCATCAGCGAATAGCCGCCAAAATCATAGTAGATCTGCAACGTGTAGCCGATGACGCCGGCCCAGGCGATACTGGTGGACAGCTGATCGCTCGGCAACGCGAAAACAACGTCGACACTGGCCGCTATCGTGTTGGCGATGAGCACTTTCTGGCCGAGGCCAATCACGAATATCCGGATTCCTGCCGCGACACGCTCCATGGTGAAAACCGGCTGGTGGAGCTCGGTCACGATGAATTTGTAACGGATGATTGGTCCCGCCACGAGTTGCGGGAACATCGAGATGTAAAGGGCGAGGTCGCGCAGGCTGCGCTCAGCCGGAACGTCCCGCCTGTAGACGTCGATCAGATAGGACAGGGCATGAAAAGTGTAGAACGAAATGCCAAGTGGCAAGGCGATCTTCACGAACGCCCCACTCGGAGCCGCTTGGTTGAAAAGAAAGGCAACGGTTTCGGCGAGGAAGCCGAGATACTTGAAGATGATCAGGATCAGCAGGTATACCGAGACACCGGCGGCAAGGATCAGCTTGCGGCGCCTCTTGTCTGACTCGGCATCAATCATGATGCCGAGTCGATGGTTTAACCCGATGGACCCGAGCAGCAGGAATATATAGAGCGGCTCGCCCCAAGCATAAAAAAACAGGCTAAAGGCAAGAAGCACATTCTTGCTGCGACCGAAGGCATAAAAGCAAATCAGCGTGATCGGAAGAAAGTAGTAGAGGAAAACGATACTACTGAAGACCATCGTTTTTGCCAGCGCCTAACGTGCGTGCCTTCGCCTGCAGCAATGCAGGCGGGGGACTAGCTCAATTTCTCGAGGGTTACGAAATGACCGGCGAGTGTCAGCGGCTTATCCAGCTTCCAGCGCCCATTCATCTCAGCGACAAACTCGTCGGTCGCTAGCTGGGCACCTTCGGAGAAGAAGCCGTAATCGTCGACGACTACGCGGGCCCCCGGCAGCATGCGGGCGTCGAGGAAGTGCAGAGCGTCCTTGATCGGTTCGTAGAAATCGAAGTCGACATAAGCGAAGGCGACCCGCTGCGGCACATCGGGCCGCTTGATTGTCTGATTGACCCACCCCTTCATCACCCGCAGGCGATCCTTGGGGAATTTCACCTTCTCAAGGCGACCGAGCACCTCGGTCTCGGCCGACTTCATGGTGCCGCGATAGCGCTCCATCGAGCCGAGGCCAAAGATATCGTCGATCAGCTTGTCTTCCTTGGTCGGAGCCGGCAGGCCTTCGAAGGAATCGAACAGCCAGAACACCCGCTTGGTGTCCATGATCTCGCTAGCGATGAGCTGGGACGTAGCGCCCTGGGCAACACCGAATTCGCAGATGTCGCCTTCGACCTTTAGCGCCTTATGCAACGCGTCAAGGAGGTAGAGAGCCTCGCAGACATTGGTACCGATCAGATCTGCCAGACGCTCCTCACGGCCGGGGTTGGCGGGGAGATCCGGCAGCGCGGTCATGCGCAAGAGAGCCTCGATCTCCTGGCCGTCGCGCCTGTGAATCGTGCGCATGGTCTCGCTCAAGACGAGCCGGTTGCGGAGTTCGTTGAGTTCGTCCTCGACACTCCCGGCGTTTTCGACGCGCGTCACGGCCTGAATGCGGCGAATGTCGTATCCAAATGACCGCGCCAGATCGCGGACAGCATTCTTCAGGCTCATTGTCGATATCCCCTACTTTTTCCCGCCCCGCCCCTTTCGGGAAACATCGAGACACATGCCGATCCGGACGCCGTAAGCCCGAAGGCCCGAGCACAGCGCACCAACAATCACGATCAACCACGAATGATCCGACGGGTCGATACCTCGTTGAATCGTCTACGACAAGCGCTGAGGTTGCTTATCCCGCATATCGATTCATCAGGCATCTCCCGCTGCAGCGCCCGATCTCTACGCGCGAAATCGCCTTGCAACTGCCGCCAATGCCCCGCACTTAGGCACAATTCTGCTTCCGCCATACTGCAGCGCAAGAAGACCCGAGAGGTGCCCCTTGACAACGGTGAGTATCATTATGGCGACGCGCAATGCAGAGGAGTTTCTGCCGGACGCACTGGCAAGCATTTCTCGATCGATCCGGAGCACGGCAGCCGTCGAGATCCTGGTGGCGGATGGCAACTCCAGCGACGGGACCTTGGCGATCGCGACTGCTCACGCCGGCCTCAAAGTGGTTTCTCGGCGCGATACTGGCATCTATGACGGCATGAACCAAGCGATCGCGGCCGCGACGGGCGACTACTGCCTGATCCTGAACAGCGACGACCTGCTATTGGACGAGGCGCTTGGCCAGGCCATCGGAATACTCGAGGCGCGCCCCGATACCGGATTCGCCAGCGCTCCCGCTCTTTTCGGATCGGGCCTCAACGATGCGCTTCTCCGATCGCATCCAGCCCCTCTTACCGCAGAAGGGGCTCTATTCGGTGTTCCGGCGATCAATGCACGCCTGTTTCGACGCAACGTTCTTCAGGGCGCGGGCCCCATCCGAACGGATATCGGCCTCGCGGCCGACAGGGAGTTCATGGCACGCTTCGCTCGCACGGGCGTAACTGGCGTCAGTGTCGAAACACCACTCTACCTCTACAGGGTTCATCAGGGATCGCATACGATCTCGGGCGATCGAGCAGGCCGGCAGCGCGTTTACGAGGCAGAAGCCCAGCTGGCTCGCTTCCTCACCACAGACGCCGATCCCAGAATTCGCCAACTGGCAAGTGCGGCGGGCGCCGTCGCGGCGTTGAAAATGCGGGTCAGTCGCAGCCGGCCGCCCGCTATAGCTAAGGGGCAAAAGCAGCAACAGGGTGCGCCCATGGGGCCGATCGACCTGTGGCGCGGTCTAATTCTGGCCCGTAAATGGCGAGGCCGACTATCCGGCTACTAGCCATTGGGTGATGCCCGCTCCGATCCGAGCCACCATCTCTGCAGGTGCAACCTGAACCGGGGTCGCAGCAGCCACGAATGAGCCAAGGCTCGCACGCACCCTCCCAGATCGCCGGAGAAGTACCGCGTCGAGGCCTTTTCGATAGCGAGATAGGCGGCCATGTTGCGTCTGAGGGGCTGGGGCAATCGATGCGCTGCACCCCGCGCCAGCCATTTCTCCGAGAGAATGGACGCTGCGCGGTCCAATCGGTCGCGGGACGGGCGCCCACCCACGCGGACCTCGACCTCGACGGCGTCAACAACGGCGACGCCCCCTCCCGCCAGCGCAAGGCGCAGAAACCAATCGAGATCCTCCAGCCGCTCTAACCTCTCGTCGAGAAGACCAACACGCGCGAATGCTTCGCGCGGTACCAGCGCCGTCGAGCCGGGCCCAAACCAACAGCCTGACGCGAAATCGGCAGGGTCTGCGCTGGCCACTGGAATTCGGATCGCTGTGGCGCCGGTTGCCAGCTCGAGCCGGCGAAAGCCGGTCGCCACGCTGGTTAGCGACGGCCACCCACGTGCCATTCCGTCTTCGGCGAAAGCCACCTGACGGGCAAGCTTGCCCGGCAACCAGATATCGTCTGAATCGAGGAACGCGATCCAGGGAGACGTAGCCTCGCTAATTCCGCGGTTCCGAGCGGCGGCAGCACCCGCGTTCCGGCTGAGCCGGATCAGGCGTACGCGCGGATCGTGGGCACAATCAAGTGGAACCCGATAGGGCTCGGGCGAGCCATCATCGACGACAATAACCTCGAAATCGACGCCGTCTTGCTGGATAACGGACCGCAACGCGACATCCGCCTCCTGCTGTCGGCGGTAAACCGGGATAATGACCGAAACTTTCATAGGGAATCCGACTGAGACCGCACACACCACACCTTGTAGCCCAATGCGCCTGCGCCGGGCATTGCCCTTCATTGGCCTCGACGGGAGTGCGCGACCGCAACGAGCATCGCAACGGCGATAAAGGCACCGGGCCGTCGGAGCCTGACATGACCTAGCCTGTCAACGTCGCTGGAGTAGATGACACGCGAGCGGGGATATTCAAGCCCACCCCGTCCGCCAGACCGCGAACTTCGCCTTGGTCTCGGCATTGGCCGGATAAAGCCCGAAAATGGTTTCGCCGGCGCGGACACGTTCTTCGACAAAATCCTCGTAGGCCGTCTGCTCATAGGCCTCCTCGGCGATCTCATTGGCGAGATGCGCCGGGATCACGCAGACCCCCTCACCGTCTCCAACCACGATGTCACCGGGGAACACCGGCACATCGCCACAGCCGATCGGGACATTGATATCGGCCGCGTGGTGGCGGATCAGATTGGTAGGAGCGCTCGGCCGGCTGTGAAAGGCCGGAAACGGCATCTGCGCGATATCTGGCGAATCCCGGAAGCCGCCATCGGTGACAACGCCGGCAACGCCTCGCTGCATCAGCCGCGAGACCAGGATGCCGCCAGCCGACGCCGCGCGCGCGTCCTTGCGGCTGTCGATCACCATGACATGGCCCGGCGGGCACGCCTCAACCGCCTTGCGCTGCGGATGCTCGATATCGGCGAAGACGCCGAGATGGTCGAGATCCTCACGCGCCGGGATGTAGCGCAGCGTATAGGCCTCGCCGACCATCCGCGGCGCCGCGGTTCCCAGCGGCCGCACGTCCTGAATGAAGACATTGCGGAAGCCGCACTTAAACAGCGCGGTCGTCAATGTGGCGCTGGAGACGCGCTTCAGCTTTTCGCGATTTTCGGGGGTCAGCAAGGACGTCATCGGAAGGTGATCCTCATTCGCTCAAAGGAGGCGGCATACGACGCTGATAGTCGCCGCCCCGGGGCTGCACCGCCGCGCAGCCTCGGAGCCATCGCGTTTCACTCGATCTTTACATTCGCCTTCTGCGCCACCTCGGCCCAACGCTTGGTTTCGGCGGCGATATGGGCGGTGAAATCGGCCTGGTTCGAGCCAACCGGGTCGACCCCAAGCTTCCTGAGCTGCTCGACGGTTGCCGGCTCGCGCATGATCGCCTGCACCTCGGCAGAAAGCTTGTCGACGATCGGTTTCGGCGTCGCGGCAGGCGCAAAGAAGCCGTGCCAGGAGGTCGCGGCATAGCCCGGAATGAACTCGGCCAGCGCCGGAAGGTCCTTGGCCACGGCGAGCCGTTCCGGCGTTGCGGTCGCGAGTGCCCTGATTTTGCCGGCTTCCACATGCGGCCACGCTATGGTGATGTTGTCGAAGGAAAGCTGGATCTGGCCGGAGAGCAGATCCTGGGTCACCTGCCCGCTCGATCGGTAGGGTACATGGGCCATATCCGTGCCGGTCGCGACCTTGAACAACTCGGCTGCCATATGCGTCGAGGTGCCGGCGCCGGACGAGCCGAACGAGTATTTGCCCGGGTTCTTCTTCAGCAGTTCGATGAGTTCCGGTACCGACTTCGCCGGCAGGTCGAGATTGACCATCAGGATATTCGGCACGCTCGCCACCTGCGAGATCGGCGCAAAATCCTTGATGTGGTCAAAGGGCATCTTGCTGTAGACGGCCGGGTTGATCGCATGGGTCGAGACCGTGCCCATGGTCAGCGTATAGCCGTCGGCCGGCGCCCTCGCGACGGCAGCGACACCGGTGTTGCCGCCCGCGCCCGCCCGATTTTCGACGATGAACTTGCCATTGAGCCGCACGGCCAGCCGCTCGGCCAGAATTCTGCCGAGAAGGTCGGTCGTGCCGCCGGCCGCGAAGGGCACCACGATGGTCACGACCTTCGAGGGATAATCCGACTGCGCCAGGGCAGCCGGGGCGATCATCAGGCAGGCGGCGGCCATCGCCGCGCGTCGCGTCAAACTCATCAGGTCTTCCTCCCTTGTTGCAGCGCCCGCGCAATTCGCGCCGGCTCGACCCTTCCCGGGCTCCTTGCCGCAGGGCATAGCACAGCATTTCAGATTTGAAATCTGAAATTTCAGACTTGTTCGGACTTGATGTTTGTGATGTTTGATGCGGCGATGCAGGGCGGAACGCCGGAGCCCGATCGGGATTTCGGTGCCTCCCCCGCACATGCTGGGACTATGATGACCGAGACCACCACGATCGAACCCGTCGCCCCTCACCTGCTGCGCTCCTTGCGCGAGCATGTGCATGAGCGTCTGCGTCGCGCGATCGTGGCCGGCAGCTTCCAGAACGGGGAGAGGCTGAACGAGCGTCAGCTCGCCGAAATGCTCGGCGTCAGTACAACCCCGGTGAAGGACGCGATCCGTAAGCTCGAAAGCGAAGGGCTTGTCCGCACAGAGGCACGACGCGGCGTCTTCGTGCTCTTCTCCGCGCGCCAGGCTTTGGAGATGGCGCTTGGCCGCGCCGCAATCGAAAGCGTGATGGCCCATATCGCCGCCAATCGCATCAGCGACGCCGAGATCCGCGACATGTCGCGGCTGATCGACGACATGGCGCACGCGACCGAGCACAGCGCACTCGAGGACCTCGTCAATCTGAACGAGGCCTACCACGGCGCGATCCACCGGATCTCGGGCTGCGCCTATCTGGAGCGCCGGCTGGACGGACAGCGCATGTATGATCACGCCCAGCGCATCGCACTGCTCGGCGAGCAGGACGAACGCCGCCAGGGTTTTGTCGAACACCAGGGAATCTTCGAGGCGCTGGCTGGGCGCAAGCCGCAGCTCGCCGAGCAGCGAATGAGGAGCCACATCGTGCGCTCGGCCAAGAGCCATGTGCGCCAGGTGTTCGGCTCGGATGCGGAGGGATTGGCCTATGACGAATGACCGCTTGCGGACCGCATTACGCGGAATATCCGGTGTGCATGTCACAGCCTGGAAGGGCGACGGCGAGGCCGACTGGGCCCTGACCGGCCAGATCGTCCGGCGCATTGCCGAGGCCGGCATCCACAATATCGTCTCGGCCGGAAATACCGGCGAATTCTACCCGATGACCACCGACGAGGTCGTCCGCAGCCATGCTGTCGCCGCCGAAGCTGCGGCCAGCAAGTCGCTGGTCACGGCCGGCATCGGCCGCTCCCTTCGCGAAGCGATTGCGACCGGCAAACTCGCAGTTGCGGCCGGTTGCGATGCGGTGATGGTGCATCACCCGCTCGATCCCTTTGCCGCGCCGCAATCGCAAGCCGATTACATTCTCGCCATTGCCGAGGCTCTGCCGATTCCGGTCGTCGCCTATATCCGCTCCGACGCGATCGGCGTGAAGGACCTCGCCCGCGTCGCGACCCACGCCAATGTCGCCGGCGTGAAGTTCGCGTCAAACAACATGATGCTGCTGGCCGAATGCGTGCGCGCGACCCAGGGCACCAGTGCGAACTGGATCTGTGGACTGGCCGAAGGCTGGGCCGCACCGTTCCACGCGCTCGGCGCCCGCGGCTTCACCTCCGGACTGGTCAACGTCGTGCCCGAACGCTCGCTGGCGATCTGGCGGGCGCTGGAAGGCAACGATTATGAACTCGCCCGACACCTCGTCGACGAGATCGCCGGTTTCGAGACGCTGCGTACCAAGTATGGCAACGGCGCCAATGTGACCGTGGTCAAGGAGGCGCTCGGCCTGCTGGGCACGCCGGTCGGCCCCGTCCGCCTGCCCGGCCTTCCCGAACTGAACGAGAGCGAGCGCGCCGAGCTGCGCCGTGTCGTTGCTGGCTGGGGCGCACGGCAAGCAGCAGCGGAATAGCCGCAAGCGTCATCGCAGAGCACTGCGACAAGGCATGCGGCCCGCATCCCCGCCGGCGCACCGCGCGCAATGGCGGTCAGGACCACAAGCAAGAAACATCCGAGGAAACACCATGCCCCACCCCCGCAAGACGCCCGAGACGCTGCGCAGCAGGCGCTGGTTCGGCGCCAGCGACCTGCGTTCCTTCGGTCATCGCTCGCGGGCGCTGCAGATGGGCCTCAATCACGAGGAGTTCATGGGCAAGCCGGTCATCGGCATCCTCAACACCTGGTCCGAGATCAACCCCTGTCACACCCATCTGCGCGACCGGGCCGAGGCGGTGAAGCGCGCGGTCTGGGCCGCGGGCGGTTTCCCGGTCGAAATCCCGGTGATGTCAGCCTCCGAGCAGTATCAGAAGCCGACAACGATGCTCTACCGCAACTTCCTGGCGATGGAGGCGGAGGAATCGATCCGTTCCCATCCACTCGACGGCGCGGTGCTGCTCGGCGGCTGCGACAAGTCCACGCCCGCCCTCGTGATGGGCGCATGCAGCGCGGGCCTGCCCTTCATCTTCGTGCCGGCCGGCCCGATGCTGCGCGGCAACTGGGCCGGCAAGGTGCTGGGTTCCGGGGCCGATGTCTGGAAATACTGGGCCGAGAAGGAAGCCGGTAACATCACCGACGGCCAATGGCGCGAGATGGAAAGCGGTATCGCCCGCTCGCACGGCACCTGCATGGTGATGGGTACCGCGGCGACCATGATGAGCCATGCCGAGGTGCTCGGCCTCACCTTGCCCGGCGCCTCCGCGATCCCCGCCGCCGATGCCGCCCACCCCCGCATGGCCGCGGCCGCGGGAAAGCGCATCGTCGAAATGGTCTGGGAGGACCTGACCCCCGACCGCATCCTGACCCGAAAGAGCTTTGAGAACGCGCTCACCGTCCATATGGCGGTGGCGGGCTCGACCAATGCGATCATCCACCTGATCGCGATGGCGGGTCGGGCCGGTGTGCCGCTGACGCCGGAGGATTTCGACACCTTTTCGCGCACGGTGCCGGTGATCGCCAATCTGCGGCCGTCCGGCGACTTTCTGATGGAGGATTTCTTCTATGCCGGCGGTCTCCCCGCTCTGTTGAAACAGCTTGAGAGCAAGCTGCATACCGACGCCATGACAGTGACAGGAAAGCCACTTGCCGAGACGATCGCGCTCGCACAGGTCTATGATGACAACGTCATTCGTCCACTCGACAGGGCCGTCTCGACCGCCAACGGGCTTGCCGTCCTGAAGGGCAATCTTGCGCCCGATGGCTGTGTCATCAAGCCTTCCGCGGCCGAGCCTCGGCTGCTCCAACATCGCGGCCCGGCTCTGGTTTTCGAGGATTACGACGCGATGATGCGCGCGGTGAACGACGAGGACCTCGATGTCACCGCCGATCACGTCATGGTCCTGAAGAACTGCGGCCCGGTCGGCGGCCCGGGCATGCCGGAATGGGGCATGCTGCCCATTCCCAAAAAACTGCTGAAGCAGGGTGTGCGCGACATGCTGCGCATTTCGGACGCTCGCATGTCCGGCACCAGCTACGGCGCCTGCGTGCTCCATGTCGCGCCGGAGGCTTATATCAAGGGGCCTCTCGCCGCGGTTCAGACCGGCGACATCATCGTTGTCGATGTCGAGGCTCGCAGTATCTCCGTCGAGCTTAGCGACGACGAAATCACCGGTCGCCTCGCCACTTGGTCACCACCCGACCGCAATTATGCTCGCGGCTATGGCCGCATGTCCGCCGCCCATATCCGCCAGGCCGACAAGGGCTGCGATTTCGACTACCTGGAGGGCACGGCCAAGGTGGCGGAACCGGAGATTCACTGAGCGACCTCAGAATGACCACGGCCGTGGAAGCAGCAAGCCTCACGACAGACCAAACCTGCCTTGGACTGGCCGAGAGCCCAGGGCATTATCGATGCGAGCGCCGAAATGGCGTGGCTAAGGCGATGGGGCAGTTGATGACGATGGGGTATGACGACACGCTCTCCTTCGACCCACGCCTTGCCTACGAGATGCCGACCAATTCACAGATCGAGCAGGAGCGCTGGGTCTTCGCCATGTGCAATGGCAGGCGTGGCGGCCGCTTCGCCGAGATCGGCGCCTTCGATGGCGTCCTCCACAGCAACAGCTACTTCCTCGAAACCGAACATGGCTGGACGGGTGTGGCGGTCGAGCCCAACCCCGAACTTTTTGCGAAGCTCCGGCAGAACCGCACGGCGATCTGCCTGGAAAAGGCTGTCTATCGCGAGTCCGGCAGGGTCCTTGACTTCGTTGCCTCCCAGGAGATCGGCACCCTCGAGGAGTTCGCCGACAGCGACGGTTATGCCAGGCATCGTCGCCAGGTCGTCGCGGAGAAGGGCCTGATCCAGGTCGAGACCATCACCTTCAACGAGATCGCTGCGATGGGTGATTTCGCGCTAAACGGCTTCGACTATGTCTCGCTCGATACGGAAGGCTCCGAACTCGACATTCTGCGCAGCATCGACTTGGCTCGCCACCGGATCCCGCTCTTCACCATCGAGCACAATTTCGTCGAGCCGCGCCGGGAGGAGATCAGGCTCCTTCTGGCCGAGGCCGGCTATGATCGGCTCAATGTCGGCTTCGACGACTGGTATTTTCACCAGCAGCTCCTCTGCGAACGAAATCACGGTGCCGCGGTCGATCTCGACGGCATCAACCGGTATTTCAAGAGCCTCTACAAGGATTAGCTGGCGTCCGGACAGGCCCATGGCGTGCCTCCTCCCAGCTTGTGTTGACGCGTTTTCGCAAGTCTGGAACAAGCTCACGCACGAAACAGCCGCCCCACGGGTTCGGCGTAAAGCGCGAGTGCAATGTGAATTCGGAAGCCGCGCAGCGCTTCATCGAGCGCACCCATGATCGCTCCTTGACCATCGGCATCATTGGCCTGGGCTATGTGGGCCTTCCACTCGTATTGGCGGCGCTACGCAAGGGCTTCAGCGTCATCGGCTTTGACATCGATCGCGACCGCGTCGCGCTGATCAATTCCGGCCAGAGTGACATCAAGCACATCCCGTCCGAACCGATCGCAGAGGGCATCAGCAGCGGCCGGTTCGCCGCCACGACCGACTTCGATCGGCTGTCCGAGCCGAACGCCCTGCTCATCGCCGTGCCGACGCCACTGACGCGGCACCGCGAGCCGGACATGTCCTATGTGGTCAAGACTGCAGAGGCGATCGCGCCCCGGTTGCAGCGCGGCCAACTGATCGTGCTGGAATCGACGACCTATCCCGGAACCACAGACCAGGTGATGCGTCCGATCCTGGAAGGCGTATCCGGGCTGGCAAGCGGTCAGGATTTCTTCCTGGCTTACTCGCCTGAACGCGAGGATCCGGGCAACCCCAGCTTCKGCACATCGGATATMCCCAAAGTGGTCGGGGGCGACGGGCCAGATGCCTTGGCAATGGCCGACGCGCTCTACAGCGCACTTGTGGTCAGAACGGTGCCTGTTTCATCAACCGCAACCGCGGAAGCCGTCAAGCTGACCGAAAATATCTTCCGAGCAGTCAATATCGCGCTCGTCAATGAGCTGAAGCAGGTCTACAGCGCGATGGACATCGACATCTGGGAGGTCATCGAGGCGGCGAAGACCAAGCCCTTCGGCTTCATGCCCTTCTATCCGGGCCCCGGCCTCGGTGGCCACTGCATCCCGATCGACCCCTTCTACCTGACGTGGAAGGCGCGCGAATACGACATCACGACGCGCTTCATCGAGCTCGCAGGCCAAGTCAACACCCATATGCCCTATCTGGTGGTCAACCGCCTGGCGGAGCTGGTCGATACGCAGCTCCGCAAGAATTTCAGCGATGCCCGTATCCTCGTCCTCGGCATCGCCTACAAGAAGAATATCGACGACATGCGGGAAAGCCCCGCGCTCAAACTGATCGAGCTGATTGAAAGGCGGGGCGCCCATGTCGCGTTCCACGACCCCCATGTGCCAGTGATCCGGCCGACGCGCGAATACCCGGAGCTGACCGGAAAGAAGGGGATCCCGGCGCTCGATGCGGAAGCTCTGGCTAGCTTCGATGCCGTTCTGATCGCGACGGATCACGACATCGTCGACTACCGGCTTCTGGTGGAGCACGCCCATCTGATCGTGGACACGCGCAACGCCTGTGCGCGACACGGAGTAAGTGGCGCAAACGTATTCAAGGCGTAACAAGCCAGGCGGATCGGCGGCCGGTCGATCCGGCTCAACGACCCCGAGCAGTTCACAATTGCTTCTGCCAAATCGTGTGAGCGAAGGTCTGCTTCATATCAGCAGGTGGCCTGCACCCCGGGCGTAAAAAACCGCCGGGCCAGCGTCTGGCCCGGCGGTTATAAGCTATGTCTGGGAAGCAAAGGGCAAGGTCCCTCGCTTCGACGGCCTCACGCCACCTTCGCCACCACAGCCGGCTTTTCCCATTCCTCGCCCCAGATCATCACGGCGTGGCCGGGTGAGACCTCGCGGAACTGGCGGACCGGCGGGACGTAGTCGGGCGCACGCACCGGGCTCTTGATCTCGTCGTTCGAGACCGGGCGCTTCTCGAGGCGCCGTGCCGGATCCGGCACCGGCACTGCCGCAAGCAGCCGCTTGGTGTAGGGGTGCTGCGGATTGCCGAAGATCGCCTCGCGCGGGCCGATCTCGACGATCTCGCCGAGATACATCACCGCCACCCGATGGCTGACGCGCTCGACCACCGCCATGTCATGCGAGATGAAGAGATAGCCGAGCTTCATGCGCTCCTGCAGCTCGAGCATCAGGTTGATCACCTGCGCCTTGACCGAGACGTCGAGCGCCGAAACCGATTCATCCGCCACGATCAGCCGCGGCTCGACCGCGAGTGCGCGTGCAATGCAGATGCGCTGGCGCTGGCCGCCCGAGAACTCATGCGGGAAGCKGCTTGCCATATCGGGCTGAAGCCCGACGCGGCGCAGCAGCTCGGCGACCTTGTCGCGGGCCTCCGAGCGGGTCGCGAGCTTGTTGATCAGCAGCGGCTCGGCAATCGCCGCGCCGACATTCATGCGCGGATCGAGGCTGGCGAAGGGGTCCTGGAAGATCATCTGCATGCGCTTGCGCCGGTCGCGCAGGGTCCGCTGGTCGAGCTTCAGCACATCCTCGCCGTCAAGCAGCACCGAGCCGGAGAGCGGCTCGATCAGCCGCATCACCGAACGCCCCGTCGTCGACTTGCCGCAACCGGATTCGCCGACCAGCGCCAGCGTCTCGCCCGCCTGCAGGCTGAAGGAGACGTTCTCGACCGCATGGACCCGGCCCTTGACGCCGCCGAGCAGCCCCGCGCGGATTTCGAAACGGGTGGTGAGCCCGCTGACCTCGAGCACCGGCCGCTCAGCATGAGCCACGGTGTCGGAGGTCTCCGTCGGCACATCGGACAGGCCGGTCGCCCGATCGACGACCGGGAAGCGCATCGGCCGCTTGTGGCCAATCATCGAGCCCAGCTTCGGCACCGCTGAAAGCAACGACCGGGTATAGGGGTGCGTGGCGCGGGCGAAGATATCCTCGGTGGCGCCGGTCTCCACCGCCTGGCCGTTATACATCACCACCGTGCGGTCGGCGATTTCGGCGACTACGCCCATGTCGTGGGTGATGAAGAGGACGGACATGCCCTCCTCGTCCTGCAGGCTCTTGATGAGCTCGAGGATCTGCGCCTGGATCGTTACGTCGAGCGCTGTCGTCGGCTCGTCCGCGATCAGGAGCTTCGGCTTGCAGGCCAAGGCCATCGCGATCATCACGCGCTGGCGCATGCCGCCGGAGAAGCGGTGCGGGTACTCGTTGAAGCGCGACTTCGCCGCCGGAATACGGACCTTCTCCAAGAGCCGGATCGTCTCGGCCTCGGCCGCACTGCGCGACAGGCCGCGGTGCAGGATCAGCGCCTCGGCGATCTGGAAGCCGATGGTCAGCACCGGATTCAGGCTCGTCATCGGCTCCTGGAAGATCATCGCGACTTCGTTGCCGCGGATATGGCGCATATCGGCATCGGGCAAGGTCAGCAGTTCCTTGCCGCCGAGCTTGATCGAGCCTTCGATCTTGCTCGAGCCGGGCGGTGTCAGCCGCATGATCGAGAGCGCCGTCACGCTCTTGCCGGAGCCTGATTCACCAACGACGGCCACCGTTTCCTTCGGTCCGATATCGAAGGAGACGTCGCGGACCACGGAGCGCCACTGCCCCTCGACACGGAACGAGGTGGTCAGATGCGAAACGGAGAGAATGGGAGAGGTCATGCTGAAGCTTTCCAGTCTTTCCTAGATCACGCGGCGCGGGTCGAGCGCGTCGCGCAAGCCATCGCCAATGAAGTTGATCGAGAGAACGGTGAGGAAGATCGCGGCACCAGGGAACAAGGCCCAGTGCGGAGCGACATCGAGATGATCCTTGGCGTCGAACAGGATCCGCCCCCAGGTCGGGATGTCCGGCGGGAAGCCGAGACCAAGGAAGGACAGGGTCGATTCGGCGATGATCGCGGACGACACCTCGATGGTGCCGGCAACGATGACCGGTCCCATCGCGTTGGGCAGGATGTGGCTGACGACCTGCCGCCATTTCGTCGCGCCCGACGCACGCGCCGCCTCCACGAACTCCTTCTCGCGCAGCGAGAAGAACTGGGCCCGGACCAGGCGGGCAACAGGCATCCAGCGCAACCCGCCGATGACGACAACGATCAGGACGAAGACGCCGCCCTCAAGCCCGAAAACGGCCTTGAGCTGTTCGCGGAACAGATAGATCACCAGCAGCAGCAGCGGCAGCTGCGGCAGCGACAGGAAGAGGTCGGTGACCCACATCAGGAAGGAGTCGACATAGCCGCGCGACATGCCGGCGATCGCCCCAACGACGACGCCGACGAACGTGGCGACCACCATGGCGGCGAGGCCGACTGCGAGCGAGATGCGCCCGCCATAGATCATCCGCGCCAGAATATCCTGGCCAAGATCGTCGGTGCCGAACGGATGGCTCCAGGACGGCGTCTGCAGCTGTGCCGCGAAGTCGATATCGTTGATCGCCACGGGCCAGAGCCACGGGCCAATGACGACGCCGAGCACAAGCAGGCCGAGCACGATCGTGCTGATCATTGCCAGGCGGTGTCTGCGGAAGCGGCGCCAGGTCTCGCGCGCTGGCGAGACCGACACGCTCCGCGCCGGCGAGCCGGAAGTCGGCTCAGCGGAAGGAGATACGAGGGTCGAGCCAGCCATAAAGGAGATCCGCAATGAGGTTGAAGAAAACGACGAGGCAGGCGAAGACGAAGGTCACCGCCATGACGACAGGGGTGTCGTTGGCGAGAATCGCCGTGATCAGCAGCGAGCCGATGCCGGGCACACGGAAAATCTGTTCCGTGACGATAGCACCGCCGAAGACCGCCGGCATCTGCAGCGCGACCAGCGTGACGACCGGGATCAGCGCGTTGCGCGCCACATGCCGGATCGTCACCTTCGTCTCGCTGAGGCCCTTTGCCCGGGCGGTGGTGACATAGTCGAGCCTGACGACGTCGAGCACGGCGGAGCGCACATAGCGCGTATAGGAGGCTGCCTGAAAGAGACCGAGCACCAGGATCGGCATCAGCGCCTGCCGCATCATCTCCCAGTACCAGCGCCAGCCTGTCGCCGCGATATCGGAGCGATAGACGAAGGGCAGCCAGTCCAGCTTGATCGAGAACAGCAGGATGAAGAGCAAGCCGGTGAAGAAGGTCGGCAGCGAGAAACCGACGAAGGCGAGCGTGTTGGCGATCTGGTCGAAGACCGAATAAGGCCGCGTCGCGGCATAGATGCCGACCGGCAGCGCGATCGCAAGCGCCAGCAGCTGCGAGCTGCCAACGACGAAGAGCGTCGTCGGGACCCGCTGCAGGATGAGATCGTCGACATTGATTCGGCTGGCGAAGGAAAAGCCCCAGTCGCCCTGCACCATGGCCGTCAGCCAGCGCACATAGCGCACCATGACCGGATCATCGATGCCGAACTTCGCGCGCAACGCCATTCGGACTTCGGGAGGCACATTGGGATTGGTCGCGAGCTCCTCGAACGGGTCGCCAGGCGCCAGCGCAAGAACCGTAAACAGGATCAGGCTGATGCCTAGAAGGCTCGGAATGGCGATGAGCAATCGCCTTATGAGGTAACTCGCCATGTACAGGTCTCTGTCAGCGTGCGGATCGGGACCGTAAACCGGAACCGAAGGATGCAGGGAGCGACGAAGACGCCCCTGCGATGATCCGGCTCCGGCCGGTCAATGAACGGTCGGTACTCACCCTTAGCGAGAGCGCATTGCGCTTTCGCTAAGGGATTGGCCGCTTCTACTAGCTGCGATACCAGCTCGCCAGTCGCCAGACGTCACTGTCCCAGCCACTATATTTCGGCACCAGGTTGTTGGCCGCCGCGGCGACGCGCGTACGCGACAGAAGCGGCAGGATGACGTTGGCCTCGCAGAAGGCCTCATCKACCTTAATCAGCAGCGCGGCGCGCTTGGCTGGGTCGAGCTCTTTCTGCGCAGCCTTGTAGGCGTCGTCCGCTTCCTTGCTGGCGTAGCGCGAGACGTTGCGACCGAGCCACTTGTTCTCCTTGTTGGCGATCTCCCAGGAGGTGAACTGGTTGAGGAAGCGCTCCGGATCAGGCTGCGGCTGCGTCGTGGTGTACATCTCCATGTCGCAGTAGAGCTTGGTGTAGGTGTCGGGGTTGGCGACGTCCGAGGAGAAGAACACGGACGCGGTCACCGACTTCAGCTCGAGATCGATGCCGGCGCGCTGGCAGGCCTGCTTGATGATCGCCTGGGTCTTCTGGCGCGGCGCATTGATCGAGGTCTGGAAGACGTATTTCAGCTTCTTGCCATCCTTCTCGCGGATGCCGTCGGCGCCCTTCTTCCACCCGGCGTCGTCGAGGATCTTGTTGGCCTTCTCGACGCTGAACTCGTATTTCAGCTTCTTCGACTTGAACATCTTCGGCTCGTTGACGAAGCTCGCCGTCGCCGTGCCGCCGCGGCCATAGATGAATTTCTGGATCGAATCRCGGTCGATCAGCAGGTTGATCGCCTGGCGCACGGTCGGAYCGCTGAGCGTCGGATGCTTGGTCTTGATGCTCGAACGCTCGCCATCGACCTCGGTCCACGGATCCGTCGTGTTGAGGATGATGAACTCGATATTGCCGCTAGGAACCGCCAGCACGCGCCCGCGCCCACCGGTCTCCATGCGCTTGAGGATCTCGTCCTCGACTAGCATGTTCCAGGCATAGTCGAACTCGCCGGTCTGCAGCACGGCGCGCGCCGCCGAGACTGCGTCGCCGCCGCCCTTGACCTCGATCGTGTCGAAATGCGGCTGGTTCTTGACGTGATAATCGGGGTTGCGCTCGCCGGTGACGATGTCACCTGGCTTGAAGTCGACGAACTTGTAGGGGCCGGTGCCGACGGGCTTCAGATTGGCCGGAGCCTCGCGCGACTTGGCCCCCTTGAACTCGCCGAAATGGTGCTTCGGGATGATCATGCCGGCGACGCCGACGAAGGCATCGGCCCAGAACGGCGTTGCCTCGGCGAAGATGACCTTGACGGTGTGGGAGTCGAGCTTCTCGACCTTGATGTCCTTGTAGGAGCCGGTGGTGTAGGCGGCGGTGGCCGGATCGGCTGCATATTCCCAGTTGAAGACGACGTCATCCGCGGTGAACGGCTTGCCGTCATGCCATTTGACGCCCTGCTTCAATTTCCACGTCACCGACTTGCCGTCGGCCGAGAGACCGCCATTCTCCTTGGAAGGGACTTCAGCAGCGAGGCACGGAATGAGATTGCCTTCGGCATCCCAGCCGGCGAGCGGTTCATAGAAGACGCGCGAGGCCTCCTGGTCCTTGGTGCCAGAGGCGAAATGCGGGTTCAGCAGGGTCGGCGCCTGCCAGAGCAGGATCTTCAGCGGCCCGCCGCCACCGRCCTTGGTCGGCTTGTAATCGTCGACCGGCTGCGCCATCGCGACGCCGTTCCAGGCCAGCATCTGGGTTGCGATCGGTGCGCTCAGTCCCAGCGCCACCATCTTCTGCACGAAGGAGCGCCGCGACAGGCCACCTTCCTTCACATCCGCGATCAAACCTCGCAGGCCGTGTTCGTTCATACATACCCTCCGCCAATCGGCAACCGACAAAACTCCGGAGGTCTTGCGCCCCCTGCTTTTCCCTCAAGCTGCTCCCAGCAAGGCATGTGCCAAAGAGCGCGTCAACCATGCAGCGCAGCGCCTTGCAGTCCCGCTTGGAACTGACTGGACGAGCCTCTCCTGGCTTGCTCAAATGCGGAAACACTTAGAAGCGAGATAAAAATGGACAATCGAAACGACCTCTGGCGCCAGGTTGACGCAAGCAAGGAGCGCTTCATCGCGCTGAGCGAACGGGTCTGGGGCATGCCCGAGGTCTGCTATACCGAACAGCGCTCCGTGGCCGAACATGTCGCCGAGCTCCGCCACCAGGGCTTTCGAATCACCGAGAACGTCGCCGACATCCCGACGGCCGTCATCGGCGAGGCCGGAGAAGGCGGCCCGGTCATCGCCTTCCTCGGCGAATATGACGCACTCCCCGGCCTCAGCCAGGAGGCGGGTGTTGCCACGCACCAGCCGCTCGAGGATGGCGGCCATGGTCATGGCTGTGGGCATAACCTGCTCGGCTCCGCCGCACTGCTCGCCGCCACCGCGATGAAGAACTGGCTGGCCGAGAACAAGATCCCGGGGCGCGTACGCTACTATGGCTGCCCTGCTGAGGAAGGCGGCGCAGCCAAGGCCTTCATGGTCCGCTCGGGTGCCTTCGACGACGCCKATGTTGCGATTTCCTGGCACCCGTCGAGCTTCTGGGAGGTCACCCCTCCCCTCTCGCTCGCCAATACGCGTGCCGATTTCATCTTCACCGGCCGCGCCGCCCATGCTGCGGCCTCGCCGCATCTCGGCCGCAGCGCGCTCGACGCCGTCGAGTTGATGAGTGTCGGCGTCAACTATATGCGCGAGCACATGCCAAGCGACGCGCGCGTGCACTACGCGCTGCTGGATACGGGCGGCATCGCCCCCAACGTCGTGCAGGCGCATGCGCGCGTCCGCTACTCGATTCGCGCGCGCGATTTGCCCGGCATGCTCGAGCTCGTCGAACGCGTCCGCAAGATCGCCGAGGGCGCGGCATTGATGACCGAAACCAAGATGGAGATGCGCATCATCAGCGCCGTCTCGAACGTCGTCGGCAACACCCCGCTCGAGAAGGCGATGCACGACATTCTGGAGGAGCTCGGCGCTCCGCATTTCGACGAGACCGACCGCGCCTTCGCCCGCGATATCCGCTCGACGCTCTCGCCTCAGGAGATCGCTTCCTCCTGGCGCTCGATCGGCCTGCCTGAAACCGAGGCTCCGCTTGCCGATTTCGTTGTCCCGCTCGACGCGCCGCGCAATCCGATGATCGGCTCGACGGATGTCGGCGACGTCAGCTGGGTCGTGCCGACGGTTCAGGCTCACGCGCCAACCGTCGCGATCGGCACGCCTTTCCACACCTGGCAGGTGGTGGCGCAGGGCAAAAGCCCGGCCGCGCACAAGGCCATGGTCCAGGTTGCCAAGGCGATGGCAGCGACCGGAGCCGCCGTGCTCTCGGACCCTGCCCTGATGGCTGCGGCAAAGGCCGACCTGAAGACCCGCGTCGGCAAGGATGGCTATGTCTCGCCACTGCCGGGGGAAGTGCAGCCGCCGCTGAACATGTCGCGCGGCTGAGACATAAAACAATCCCCAGCCGCCACTGGCGGCTGGGGACAGCTTTCGGTTTCAAGTCGCCGCGGCAGCACGCCGCGACGAACGATGACCTCAGAGGACCGGAGCGGCCTGCTGGCCCAGTTCCTCGGCTGAGGGAATACGGCCGCCCTCGAACCAGTAGGCCGCTGCGGCACGCGACATCGCCGCGCCGTCATGGCCGATTCCGTTCACCGTGATCAGCTGCCAGTTGCAGGGCAGCCCGAGCCGGGCCGCCTCGCGCTTGGCGAAGTCGAGCATGAAGTGGGCCCGGCCGTAGCGATGCGGCCCCTGAGCCAGCGCCTCGGCCTGCGATGGCAGGTTCGGATCGGCGGTGGCGATGTCCTGGTCACCGGCGAAAATGATCATCGGATAGGCAAGCCAACGCGCCAGCGCCGCTTGATCCAGCCCGAGCTCACCGAGGCCTTCCGGGAAACTCCTGTCAAGGCAAGGCAATGTGTACCAGCCCGGATTGGAGGCCATCGCCGCCTCGAAGGGTTCCGAGCCTTGCGTCGCCAGCATCCGATGGACGAACTGACCGCCGGCCGAATGGCCGAAGATGCGGATCACCGGACGGTCGATGACGCCACCGGCACGCAGCGCCTCGAGCACACGCTGCGGCACGGAATAGAGCCAGGTGTCGCGTGCAGCGATCGCGCCGCCGGCCCCGAGAACGAGCCCGTTATTATAGCCTTCGGCCTGCGGATAATGCTCGTTGGAGAAGGTCGGGGCGACGATCAGGAGGCCGTGCTTCTCCGCAGCATCGATCCAGAAATCGCGGTACTCGTCGCCATTGCGCAGCATGCCGTGCTGCACGACCACTACCGGGTCGTTCGGCTTGTGGCCGGCGGGACGATAGATATTGACCTCGAGCGGCCTGTCGGGATGAAAGCGATCGACGAAAGGCAGAGTGCTGCGGCCGATAGCGGGCGTAAGCGAAGCGGTGGTCATGCGGTCTCCGGGGCCTTGTGCAAATGGCAGGCGGCGCTGCGGYCGGGCGCGATCTCGGTCAGTTTTGGCCGGACCTCACGGCAAACGGGCATCGCGAGCTCGCAGCGCGGGTGGAACGGGCAGCCTGGCGGCGGTGCGAGTGGCGACGGCAACTCGCCCTTCAATGGCTGGAAATCGCGCTTGCGCCCGGCCGCCGACGGGATCGCCTTGATCAGGGMCGCGCTATAGGGATGCGCCGGCTCGGCGAAGATGGCAGTGGCAGATCCGATCTCGACGATCCGGCCGAGATACATGATCGCGACCCGGTCGCTGATATGGCGCACCAGCCCAAGATCATGGCTGACGAAGAGATAAGTCAGCCCGTGCCGCTCCCGCACATCCATGAACAGGTTGATGACCTGGGCCTGGATGGACACGTCGAGCGCCGACACCGGTTCGTCGCAGACCAGGAAATCAGGCTTCACCGCGAGCGCGCGGGCAATGCCGATACGCTGGCGCTGGCCGCCCGAGAACTGGTGCGGATAGCGCTCCCGATAGGCGAGATCGAGCCCGACTTCGGTCAGCGCCTGGTCGACAGCGGCCTCGATCTCCGCCTTCGGCAGCAGCTTGTGGACGCTCAGCGCCTCGCCGACGATCCGGCTGACCTTCATGCGCGGGTCGAGCGAGGCGTAGGGGTCCTGGAAGATCATCTGGACCTTGAGCAGGAACTCGAGCCGGTCCTTGCCCTTGAGCCCGGCCACCGGCTTCTGTTCGTAGATGACCTCGCCCGTGCTCGGCTTGAGGATGCCGGTGGCGACACGCGCCAGGGTCGACTTGCCGCAGCCGGACTCACCGACGAGCCCAAGGACTTCACCGCGCTTGACGCTGAGATCGACGCCGTCGACGGCTCGCAGCGCCGGCGGCGCCTTGCCGCGACCGGTCGCCATCAGGATGCGTTCCGCCAGGGTGGGGCTGCGGCGGAAGTGCTTAGTCACACCCTTCAGTTCGAAGACGGGCGCGCTCATGCTGCCTCTCCCTGCGGAACCGGGTTATGGCAACGGAAGCTGCGTTCGGCGGTCCCGGTCGGCGTCGGATCCTGCTCCGCGCAGATCGGCTGGACCCGGTTGCAGCGGGGGCGGAATGGGCACCCGCTCGGGCGCCCATCGATCCGCGGCGCGACGCCGTCGATCTGGTTCAGGCGCTCACCCGGCTCGACCATCGCGGCCGAGGAATTCAGCAGACCAAGCGTATAGGGATGCCGCGGCTGGTCGAGCACGGAGTCGACCGGACCGATCTCGACAACCCGGCCGGCATACATCACGGCGACCCGGTCCGCGAGCTCGGCGACKACCGCGAGATCATGGGTGATCCACAGCACGGCCGTACCGGTTTCACGGCTGAGCTTCTGGACCTCGAACAAGATCTGGCTCTGGATCGTGACGTCGAGCGCGGTGGTCGGCTCGTCGGCGATGATCAGGTCGGGTGCATTCAGCAGCGCGGTCGCGATCGCGACACGCTGGCGCATGCCGCCCGAGAACTCATGCGGAAACTGCTTGAGGCGTGCCTCCGGCGAGGAGATGCCGACACGTGCCAGTGCCTTGGCCGCCTCGCTCAGCGCTTCCGCGCGGCTGCACTGGCGATGCTCCAGGATCGCCTCGCTCATCTGCTCGCCGATACTGAGCACCGGGTTCAGCGTCATCAGCGGATCCTGGAAGATCATGGCGATGCGATCGCCGCGCAGCTTGCGCAGCCGCTCTTCGGACGCCTCGCGAAGGTTCTCGCCGGCGAACGTGATCTCGCCCGCAACGATCTCGCCCGGCGGATCGATGAGCTGGACCAGCGAGAAACCGGTCACCGACTTGCCGGAACCGGATTCTCCGACCAGCCCGAGCACCTCGCCGCGCGCGACGCTGAGATCGACGCCATCGACGGCCGGCCAGGCGCCATCGAGCGCGTGGAAGACGGTCCTGAGTCCCCGGACCTCGAGAAGCGGAGCACTCATGAGCGCACGTTGAAGCTGCGGCGCAGGCGGTCGCCGACAAGATTGAGCGACATGATGAGCAGCACCAGCGCGATGCCGGGGAATACCGCGATCCAGTATTCGCCGGAGAGGAGGAATTCGAAGCCGTTGGCGATCAGCAGTCCGAGCGAAGGCTGCGTCACGGGCACGCCGACGCCGAGGAAGGACAGGGTCGCCTCCAGCGTAATTGCGCTCGCAATGCTGATCGAGGCCACCACGAGCACCGAGCCGACCGAGTTCGGCAGGAGATGGGCCAGCATGATATGTCGGGTCGGCAGACCGAAATTCAGCGCCGCCTCGATATATTCCTTGCGACGCTCGACCAGGGCGGCGGCACGCATCAATCGTGCATATTGCGCCCATTGCACCAGCACGATCGCAAAGATCACCTTGTCGACGCCACGGCCGATCGAGGCGAGCAGCACGAGCGCGATCAGGATCGAGGGAAAGCCGAGCATGAAGTCGACGACGCGCATGATCACGGCATCGACCGCGCCGCCGAACTGAGCTGCGAGCAGGCCGGCGGTAATGCCGATGACGAGCGCGCCCGCGGTCGCCGTGAGACCAACCATCAGGCTGGTCCGAAGCCCGTAGAGGATCGCGCTCAGCATGTCGCGACCCTGGGCATCGCTACCAAGCCAGTAGGTGATGCCGGTCATGCCGCTGTCTCCCGGAGCCAGCCGGTTGTCCATCACGCTCAACGAGGCGAGGTCGTGCGGGTTCTGCGGCGCGATGACGGGAGCAAGTACGGCGAGCAGGACAAGGATACCGAGCAGGATCGCGGCGCCGCGCGTCGTCGGCCGGTTCCGGATCCGGCGCAACACCTTCTCGCGCAGGGGCGTATCGGCATAGGCCGGCACGACTGGAGCTTTCGCCGGCGCGCTCATGCCATGTCTCCGGTCAGCTTCACGCGCGGATCGAGCGCGGCATAGAGAATATCGACGAGGAAGTTCACCGTGACGAAGAGCAGCGTTGCCAGCAGCACATAGGCGACGACCACCGGCCGATCGAGCTGGTAGATCGAATCGATCAGGAGCTTGCCCATGCCGGGCCAGGCGAAGACCGTCTCAGTGATGGTGGAGAAGGCGACGAGGCTGCCGAACTCGATGCCGACCACCGTCACGACCGGGATCAGGATGTTGCGCAGCACGTGCCGACCGACGATCCGCTTGCGGCGCACGCCCTTGGCACGGGCATATTTCACATAGTCCTGCGTCATCGTCTCGGTCGTGCCGGCCGCGACGAGGCGGATCATCAGTGCCGTATTAGGGATGGCGAGGTTGAGCGCCGGCAGGATCAGATGCTGCAGCCCGTCCAGCGTGAGCAGACTGGTCTGTACGCCGAGCACGGAGACGGTCTCGCCGCGGCCGGCCGTCGGCAGCCAGCCAAGCACGACCGCAAAGAGCAGGATCAGCATCATCCCCTTCCAGAAATTCGGAAGGGAATAGCCGAGCACGGTACTCGCCATGATGATCCGTGACGGCCGGCTGTCAGGATCGAGTCCCGCGAACAGCCCGAGTGGCACACCGACCGTGACGGCCAGCATCATCGCCAGCAGCACCAGTTCGAAGGTCGCGGGCAGACGGGCGAGGATCAGTTCGATCGCGGGCACGCCATGCACGAAGGAGCGCCCGAGATCGCCCTTCAGGGCATTGCCCATGAAGGTGAAATATTGCTGCCAGACTGGCAGGTCGAGGCCGAGCCGCTTGATCAGGGCCGCGCGCTCGGCGGCACTGACCTGTGGCGAGACCAGGAGCTCGATCGGGTCTCCGATGCCATAGACGGCGAAGAAAACCACGACCGAGACCGCGAGCAGAACGATGACGCTCTGGATCAGCCGCTGCAAAACATAGGCGGTCATTGCGTTTGATCGACTCTGCTACGCTTACTGGATGACTGGACTTACTTGGCGACCGGCTTCACCGACATCGCCAGCATGAACTGGTCGGCGCGGCCGGTGACGCTCAGGTCGGACTTGAACGCCCAGATGCCGCTTTCGAAGTGCAGCGGGATGAACGCACCGTCTGCAAGCACCAGCTTGCCGGCCTCCTGCAGCAGTTCGGCCCGCTTGGCATCGTCGAGCGTCGTCACGGCAGTGCGGATCACCTTGTCGAACGCGACGTTCTTGTAACCGCCATAGTTCGAGCCGCCGAGGGTCTTCTCGTCGTTCGGGGTCGGTGGCCACTGACGCAGGAAGGATGCGGCCTCACCTGTGCCGGAACCCCAACCGCCGAGCGCAACGCTGAACTCCTTCTTGGCRCGGCGCGGGAARTAGATCGCGCGCGTCATCGCATCGACCTCGGTCTTGATGCCGATCTGGGTCAGGTACTGCGCGACAGCCTGGGTGATCTGGCTGTCATTGATATAGCGGTCATTGGTCGAGGACAGCGTCAGCTGGAAGCCCTTGGCATAGCCTGCCTCGGCCATCAGCTTCTTGGCGGCAGCCGGGTCATAGGCCAGCTTCGGCGGGTTCGGCAGCGTGCCGAACATACCGGTCGGCAGGAACTGGTAGGCCGGCTCTGCCGCACCGTCCATGATCCGCTTGACGATCGCGTCACGATCGATAGCGAGCGACATCGCCTTCCGGACGCGGGGGTCCTTGAGCGGGTTCTTGCCGTCTTCGGACTTGACGAAGGGGCTCTGGTCGCGGGCCACGTCGAGCTGGAAATACATCACGCGGGTCGAGGGCGTGACGACATGGCCAAAGCGCTTGTCACCCTTGATGCGGCCAAGGTCGCGCGCCGCGGGATTCTCGATGACGTCGTAGTCACCGGCAAGCAGCCCGGCCAGGCGCGGACCGGCATTGGTCACCGGCAGCAGGCGCACGGTCGCCCAAGGCTCCGCCTTGCCCCAGTAGCTCGGGTTGCGCTCGAGCTCGATCGACGAACCGCGAACATAGGACTTCAGCTTGTAGGGGCCCGTGCCGATGGCGAGGCTGCCGTCATTGAAACCGCTCACGGCCGGCCAGGCGCCGGTCACGCCGCAGTTCTTGGGAACGTCATAGCTGATGGGGCCATGCTCGACGATCGAAGCCGAGAGAATGCTGAGGCTCGAAAGCAGGTTCGGCATCAGCGGTTCGGGGTTGATCGTGTTGATGATCAGCGTGTGGGCGTCGGGCGCCTCGACCGAGGCGAAGTTCCCGGTGATATCGGCGAAGGAATCGGAGACCTTGGTCTCGTTCTTCAGCGTGCGGCAGAACGTGAAGACCACGTCTTCCGCAGTGAAGGGCTTGCCGTTCGAGAAGGTGACGCCCTGGCGCAGTTTGAAGGTCCAGCGGTTCTTGCCGTCATTCTCCCAGGAATTGGCGAGGCTGGGATGGAGCTTCTGCTTCTCGTCCTGACGCACGAGCGAGTCGAAGATGTGCTGGGCCAGCGCATTGTTCGGCGTGAGATCATGGTAATGCGGATCGACAGCTGTCGGTTCCGAAGCCAGCGCGATGCGCAGGGTCTGGGCCCAGGCCGGCGCGGCGGCAAGGCAGGTTCCGGCCAAAGCCGCAACCATTAAGGATTTACGCATGGTCATCTCCGCTCCCAATGTGAACCATTTTGACAGCTTCATTTTCGTTGGGTAGMAAACATGAAAATATTCGAACGTCAATCGGGTGGAGACGCATGTCCCAAGGCTTGAAGCCGACGACCGATCTCTCGAACCGGATCGCCCGGGTCTACCCGTCCTTGAGCAACGGGCATCGGCGTGCAGCCGATTTCGTGCTGCAGCACCCACTCGACGTCGCCACCATGACGATCGAAGGACTGGCTGAAGGCAGCGGGACCTCCAACGMGACCGTCACGCGCTTCGTCCGCGCTCTTGGCTATGGAAACTATGCCGAATTCCGTGCAGCCCTCTCCTCGGCCCTGAAATTCGCGCTCGATCCGGTCGACAGTTTTGCAGGCGCACGCTCGGCCGCGGGCTCGACCTTCGCCACCTTCGTTGACGCCCTTTCCGACCAGTCGGCCAATCTGCAGGCCGCGCGGGACGCCCTCGACGAGGCGACCACGACACGGGCGATCGAGGCGCTGCTCAAGGCGCGCCGCGTCTTCATCGCCGCGTCGGGGGCGAGCCATCATGTCGCATCTTTCCTTGAAGAAGGGCTCGCGCTCTATCTCGACGCCGACGTGACCTTCGCGTCCTCACGCGCTGGCCCTGAACGAGCCATTCGCCACATGCTCTCGGCCAGGCCCGACGACCTCGTCGTCGCGATCTCGGTGCCGCGCTATTCGCGCACCACGCTCGACCTCGCCTCCTTCGCGAAGAAGCGGGGGTCGACTTTGCTTGCGCTGACGGACGGCCCTACCTCCCCACTCGCCAACATCGCCGACATCACGCTCTTCGCCCCGGCCCGGAATCGGCTTCTGCCGAATTCGCCGACTGCCATCTTCGCGCTGGCGGACGCCCTGATTACGGCGATCGCCCGCGAGCGACCTGACGCAGTCGAAGCACTGAAGGGCTTGAGCGAAAGCCTGCTCTGGACGTTTCACCACTGAGGTGAGCTTGCCATGCCCCCCGTCAACAGACGGGGTGTAGCAACAAACCCGTGTACCGGCGCCGATCATGGCGCTTCGCGCAACTGAAGGAGCATCGCACGACGAATTCAACTGAAGCGAGAGCGATTCAGGCTCTTGCACAGCAGCGCGATGAGAGTGCCCCCGCTCTATCGGGTTACGTCACGGCGTATCCACCGACTTATCGACAGGTAACGAAGGCAAGAGTCGAACCCGAAGAGGTCGTTCATGGAGCAGGATTTCTGCGCTATTTTGAAAACTATCTGATTCAAAATCTTAAAATTTATGAAGAATTCTCGTCTATCGTCAGAACATTGGTCTTGGCGCAAGAGTGCACAAATTGCTATTCTTCTAATCTGGAATACGCGGAAGACACGGCCTAGCACCGAGACGATCGCGCACTGGATCGATGCCACGATGGATTGTGGATGAACGACCGGGTGAATGACAAGTACGCAGGCGCTTCCCAGGCGCAGGGCGGAGGAACTGACACGACGGCTGGGGACGGAAAGAAGTGGCGCTGGCCCACCGCATTCCGCAACGCAATCCTGCAACGCTGGAACGCCCTCTCCCTCGAACGCCAGTTCCTCCTCACCGCCGCCTTGGCCGTCGGCCTGTCCATGGCTGCTCTCGGCTATTGGGTCGAGAGCCGGATTCGCTCCGGCTGGATTCAAGGCATGGCGGAAACGGGAGCGCTCTATCTCGAGGGATTTCTGGCACCCCATGTGCAGGGGCTGGATGCCTCGAACACATTACCGCAGGAAAGCCGTGAGAAGATCGAGGACCTGCTGGTTAATACCAGCCTCGGCCGCCACGTCGCGATCATCAAGTTATGGGACCTCAACGGGAACCTGATCTTCAGCACGAGCAAGGTCGAGTCTCACGGGAAGCTGCCGGCAGGCGACATCAAGCGGATCATGGCCGGCAACGTCGTCGTCGACACTGATCTCGACGATGACGGCGATGAGCTCAGGGCACTGAAGTTAAAGCCAAAGCTGATCGAGATCTATGCGCCGATCTACAGGGAGAAGACCAGGGACATCATCGCGATCGGAGAATTCTACGAGTTCAGCCGGTTCATGAACCGAGAGATCTCCAGCGTCCGATACGCGACATGGTTCCTCATCGCGAATGTCGCCATCGTCATCGTCATCCTGCTACATGTCATCGTCAAACGCGCGAGCCGAATCATCAGTAGCCAGCAGGCTCTTCTCGAGCAGAACTTGGCGCGGGCTGAAGCCCTGGCGAAGCGGAACAATGCGCTCAGGCGGGCAGCGGACCGGGCCAGGCTCAACGCCACCGTTCTCAACGAGACCTATCTTGCCAGCATTGGCGCCGACATCCACGACGGGCCCATCCAACTCCTCAGCCTGATGATGCTGAAGCTGCCCTCTGCAGCAGATCGGGCGAGCGGGACCGTGGCGCCCGCAGCCCATGCTCACGGCGAGCTCGAACCCCTGATCCAGCAGGTCCTCTCGGATCTGCGCAACCTGTCGTCAGGGCTGGCACTGCCCGAGGCGGAGAATCTCTCTCTCGCTGAGACCATCCATCTGGCCATTACCCGCCATGAGCAGCAGACAGGCACACATGTGCTTCGCAACATCGCCGAACTGCCCGCGCAGGTTCCCGTCGCCATCCGCTTCTGTTCTTACCGGGTCGTGCAGGAGGCGTTGACCAACGCCTATAAACACGCCGGGGGGCGGGGGCAGAAGGTCGAAGCCCGCATTGGCGACGATAGGCTCGAGATCTGCGTGTCGGACAGTGGCAGCACCTTGCCCGTCCAGCACCGTGACACGACACTCGGTGGTGGCGGCCTCGGGGTGCGGGGCATGGACAGCCGCATCAAGGCATTGCGAGGCCAACTCACAGTGAGTCGGCTGCCTACCGGTGGAACCGAAGTGCGCGCCACGCTGCCCATGCGATCCTGACGGCGCGATCCCGCCCCTATCGAGGCCTCGCCGGATCACGCGTATCAGATGCCGGAGGAACGAGCCTTTGCGCCGCGATCACAACCTCGAGACGATTCCTGGCATTCAGCTTGTGCATGAGATTGGTCATATAGCCCTTGATCGTCTTCTCGCTCAGCGAGAGGGCCCGGGCGATCTCTCGATTCTGCTTCCCGCACAGGAGAAGCCTCACGATCTGGTCCTCCCGCACACTCAGCCTGGTGCTTTGCGCCGCCCTCTTCTCCAGCGCTTTGCTTTGCAGCGCACCGATCACCTTGGTGGCGAAAGCAGGCGTGATATAGATCTCGCCTCGCCGCGCCGCCTCAATCGCGTCGAAAAGATCATCGGCGGGACTGCCCTTGAGGACGTACCCGCTGGCGCCGGCGTCGAGCGCCTGAATGGCATGGTCGGTACTGGTCGATGCGGTGAACACCACCATTTTCATGTGAGGCGCAGCCTTGGATGCGTCCGAAATCGCCTGGAAGGCATCGCCCGCCATGTTCAGATCGACAATCATCGCGTCAGGCTGGTGAGTTTCCGTGATCGTGGTGATGTGATCAGCAGCGGAACCGGTCGCAACGAGCGAGAATCCACCTTTGCGTTGCAGCAGTGCAACGATCCCTTCGGTCAGAAGCGGGTGGTCGTCTACAACCGCAATCGATATGCCATCCATCGCTGACCTCCCCCAATTCTATGCCGCGACGCTGAGAGCATGCTGGCTCATTTACAGCCTCGTGTAAATGACTTGGTGAACGAAGGGTTAACTTATGTTGTCTTCGCGCCAAACGCTCGCCCAGGAACCGCCGTATGGCTAGATCTTGCACGAATACCTGGTGATTAATGTGACATAGGTCACAGATCGCACCGGGATTGCGTTGATCGTTCAGTCAAATGGATCAACCCCGCGCCTCGGCATTCCCATTGGCTTGCCGCGATCGTCTCGTGTATCGTATGCAGACATTATCATACAATGCATGGAATCCGGAGAGCCGGCATGGCGCGGAGCGACGAGACAATGCAGTGGATCCGCCAGCTCGATCCATCTGCAGGCCCGCGTTACCTCCAGATCGTCGAACTGATTGCCGAGGCCGTCGCGAACGGCACCCTGCGACCTGGCGACAGACTCCCACCTCAGCGGCAACTCGCCAAACTTGTTGACGTCGATCTGACGACGGTTACTCGCGCCTATGCAGAGGCAAGACATCGCAATCTGCTCGATGCGGTAACCGGGCGCGGCTCCTTCATCTCGACGCGGAAGGAACAATCGGGTCCGCTCATCGACCTGAGCATGAACATTCCCCCGCCCCCGAAAGGCATACGCCTTGCTGAATTGATGCAGCGCGGTCTCACAGAGGTCCTGTCGCGATCGAGTGCCGATTTGCTGATGACCTATCATGTCGGAGCGGGTTCGCTGGCGGACCGGGCGGCCGGCTGTGCCTGGCTTGAGCCCGTTCTCGGACGGATCGAACCCGCCAGATTGCTCGTCGCCCCCGGCGCGCAGCCGGCGCTCGTGGCACTGGCCAGCCTGCTCGCAAAACCGCGCGAGGCCATCCTGGTCGAGGCCCTCGCCTATCCCGGCCTGCTTGCAGCGGTGAGGCTGGCGGGGCTACGGCCTGTCCCCGTCGCGACGGACGAAGAGGGTCTTCTGCCGGGMGCCCTGGAGCGGGCCATTGATGAATCCGGCGCAAAACTGCTCTGCGTGACGCCGACGATCCAGAATCCGACCACGGCGACGATGCAGCCTGCACGACGCGATGAGATCGTGCGGATCGCGCGGGCAAAACACCTGAGGATCATCGAAGACGATCCTTACAGCCTGCTCGCCGGCGATGCTCCGCCACCGCTGGTCGCCCTCGCTCCGGAGCGGACCTATCATGTCGCGACCCTGTCGAAGGTCCTGACCCCGGGGCTGCGTACCGCCTTCGTCGTCCTGCCACCGGACGAGAACCGTGACGCGCTCGTCGCGATCCTGCGAAGCATTGCACTCATGCCGCCCCCGCTGATGACGGCTCTTGCAACCCATTGGATCCGGATCGGCGCCGCTGGCGACCTGCTCGACGGGGTGCGCCGCGAGGCTGCGGCGCGCCAGGAGCTGGCCCGCTCCATCCTGCCGGCCTCGGCCCGGCATCATCCGAACGGCCTGCATATCTGGCAGCCGCTGCCAGCGCATTGGGATCGTTACCGCCTGGTCGAGGCAGTCCGTCAGGAAGGCCTCGGGGTCACKCCATCGGATGCATTCAGCGTCGAAGGCGAGGCCCCGGACGCGGTCAGGATTTCTCTGGGCGGCGTGCCGGAACGCGGCCGCCTCGCCCATGCCCTGAAGGCGCTGGCCGCAATCATGGGCAATGAGCGCTCGCAGCATCAGGGGATCGTCTGACGAGACCAGGAGCGCGCAGGCACGGCCTCCTCAACGCGCTCCGTTCCTCGGGGTCAGGCCGGCGTCTTCTCACCCTTGGGGCGAGCCAGCCGACCTTCCTCAGCCTTGTGGAAGAACTGTGCTGCGACGAGCCAGCCCTTCAACGGCTGCAGCGGCGGGATGCAGGTCAGCAGGATCAACGGCAAGGTGGTGACGAGATGAACCCAGGCCGGCGGCTCATAGGCCATTTCGAGCCAGAGCGGGAACACCACGGCCGGAATGCAGACAAACATCATTACGAAGAAGGCCGGCCCGTCGGCAGGGTCAGCAAAGGAATAGTCGAGACCGCAGACCTCGCATTTCGGCCGCAGCTTCAGAAAGCCCTCGAACAGGTGCCCCTGTCCGCAACGCGGACACCGTCCGCGCAGGCCGGTCTGGGCAGGCGAGAGGGGTGGCCATTCTTGGTCGGACACGGGAACAACTCCTTGAAGCCAGCTCTGAGCGGCCAACGTCGCCCACTAAATGGCAACAGAGACGTACAATGTCAAGATTGTACGCATACACAGATGGAAAGCGACGGGCCAATCCTCGCGACAGACACATCGCGCCGCCAACAGGCTTCTGCCGCGCGATGGAGCAAGTCTAGAGGCGTTGAAGTCGCGGGTACGGCGCGAGATCGGGACTGACACTACAGCGTGCCTGGGCGGCGAGACGGGTGAGAAGCGAGCGCCGAACGGTTAGCCGCGCCGCGATGCCCCAGCCGGCTTGGCGATCGAAGCAAAATGCAGGTTCACGATTTCGGCTCCGGCACATCGAGCTTCAGCTCGACATGAACCGTATCGCCATCGGCATGCGTGACGCGGAAGCCCAGATCGCTCGCCATCTGTAGCATCGGAACATTATGCGCCAGCACTTCGCCGAAGAGCCGCTGGTAGCCCTGCTCCCGCGCATGCGTGATGATTTCGGTCATGAGGCGATAGCCGAGGCCCCGCCCCTTCATGTCGGAGCGGACGAGGATCGCATATTCCGCCGTCTTGCGCTCCGGGTCGCCCGAGATCCTGACGACGCCGAAGATCGGCCCCACCCCATAGGGCGCACCGGGCTCCCCAGCGACCAGGGCCATTTCCCTGTCATAGTCGATCTGTGACAGCCGGGCCGCCGTTGCATGCGGAAAGATCTTCACCGGTCCCAGGAAGCGCATCCGCAGATCGTCCGGCGTACACAACGCGACCATCTCGGCGAGAGCGCTCTCGTCCTCGGGCCGGATCGGGCGCAGATGGAGCTGCGTGCCGTCGCCGAGTGCGATCTCGCGCTCGAGCTGGTGCGGATAGGCGCTGACCGCCAGTCCAAGACGGCGCCCTTTCTTGCCGGCGATGACGATCCGGGCATCGAGCGCAATGCAGCCTTCGTAGTTGGCGAGAAGCGGGTTGATGTCGAGCTCGATGATCTCGGGCAGCTGCACGACCAGCTCCGACAGGCGAACGAGAATATCGACGACCGGTTCGAGCGGCACGGCGGGAACGTCGCGAAACCCCGCCAGTAACCGCGCAACCCGCGTGCGCGAGATCATGTCGCGCGCCAGGACCGAATTCAGCGGCGGCAACCCGATGGCGCGGTCCCCGATCACCTCCGTCGCGGTGCCGCCGCGTCCGAACAGGATCACGGGACCGAAGGTTTCATCCTGAGCAATGCCGAGGATCAGTTCGTGTGCCTTCGGTCGGGAGATCATGGGCTGGATCGCAAAGCCATCAATCCGCGCCGTGGGTCGAATCCGGCCCACGCGCTCCAGCATCTCGCGCGCCGCAGCCTCGACCTCCACCCTGCTCTTCAGGCCCAGGACGACGCCGCCGACATCGGATTTGTGGATAATGTCATGCGAGAGAATCTTCAGCGCCACCGGAACCGCGATCCCCTCGAAACATGCTCCGGCCTCCTCCGGGGTCGCCGCCAGTTTCGTCTCGACGGTGGGTATCCCGAACAGCCCAAGCAGTTGCTTCGATTCCGGTTCCGTCAGCGACGTGCGTTTCTCGCGCAGGGCTGCCCGGATGAGTTTGCGCGCCGCCTCGACCTGCCTGGGCGCAATCGCGACGCCAGCTGTCGGGGTTTCCAGCAGAAGCTCCTGGTTTCGCCGGAAGGCGGCGAGATGACTGAAGGCCCGGACAGCCTCTTCCGGTGTCGCAAAATTCGGAAGTCCGCCTTCACGCAGATGCGCCCTGGCGGCCTGCGCGAGCGTGCCGCCGAGCCAGCTCGTCATGACGGGAACATGCTTCTGCCGCGCGACAACCCGGGACACGGCACGTGCCGTCTCCGCGCCGTCGGCGACCGCGGAGGGACAGTTGATGACCAGGACGGCATCGCTCTCGCGCTCTTCCAGCAGGGCTTCCAGCGCAGCCGCGTAACGATCTCCCGTGGCGTCGCCCAGGACATCGACGGGGTTCCCGCGCGACCAGCCTTCAGGCAGCACGCTGTCGAGCTTGGCGATCACCGCCGGGCTGAGGGTCGCGACGCGGTTTCCCCGCTCTCCGACGGCATCGACGGCGAGGATGCCGGCGCCGCCGCCATTGGTCAGAATGGTCAGCCGGTCGCCAGTGACGCGAACTCCTTTTGCCAGGATCTCGGCCGCGGCGAAGAGCTCATCGAGTTCGGCCACCCGCAACAGGCCGGCGCGCCGGAAGGCAGCGTCATAGACTGCGTCCGCGCCCGCAAGTGCGCCGGTATGCGACAGCGCCGCCCGCGCTCCGGCGGCACTGCGCCCGGCCTTCACCACGATGACAGGCTTCATGCGCGCCAGCGCCCGGGCTGCCGACATGAACTTGCGGGCGTGGGAGATGTTCTCGATATAGAGCAGCACTGAGCGCGCCGCCGGATCCGTGCCGAGGTAATCGAGCATGTCGCCCGCGTCGACATCGCTGGTGTCGCCGAGCGCAATCGCGTGCGAAAGGCCGATACTGCGCCGGTCAGCCCAGTCGAGCAGCGCCGACATGATGCCGCCGGACTGGCTGACGATGGCGATATGGCCTGGCCGCGGCGTCAGATGCGCAAAGCTCGCATTGATCGCGCGGGCGGAGGAAATCAGGCCGAGGCAGTTCGGCCCGACGATGCGCATCAGATGCGTCTTGGCCGCATCGAGCATCCGTTGCCGCAGCCCATCCGTGGCCGCACTGTCGCCAAAGCCGTTGCTTATCACGATTGCGGCGCGGCAACCACGTTGTCCGAGTTCGGATATCAGCTCGGGAACCGCCGCTGCCGGCGTCGCCAGGACGGCAAGGTCGGGCGTGACCGGGAGCTCTGTTACCGAGCGATAGCTCAACGCCGCGCGGATCGCCGTTTCATGCGGGTTGACCGCCATGATCGGCCCCTTGAACCCCGCGCCATAGAGATTGGCGGCAAGCGTCGCCCCGACCGAACCGGGCTGATTGCTGGCCCMGATCAGGGCGATCGCGCGAGGATTGAAGAGCGCGTCGAAATTCCGAATGCTCATGAGCGGAAACCGGGCTGAACGCGCCCGATCTCAAGCCGGGAGTGGCTCAACCGCGCGTTTGCAGAGTTGAGCCATTTTCCCCGCAACGATCAATGGCACATGAAGAGCGGCACCTTGCTGTTCTTGAGCAGGGACTGCGTCACCCCGCCGAGCAGCCATTCGCGCAGGCGGGAATGGCGATAACCACCCGACACGATGAAGCCGGCACCGAACTCTGCCGCCTCGTCCTGGAGTGCGGTCGCGACGTCGCGCCCCTTGCCGAGCGCCACCGTCTTGACCGTGACGTCGACGCCATGACGCGCGAGATGAGGTGCCAGCTCGACGCCGGGCACCGCGTTGGACAGGTCCTTCTCGCCGGTGACCGAGACGATCTCGACAGCCTTGGCGGCTCGCAGGAACGGCAAGGCATCGGCAACCGCACGCGCCGCGCTCGCCCCGCCGTCCCAGGCGATGACGATGGTCTCTCCGGAGAAGCCGGGATGGCCGGGCGGAACCACYAGGACCGGCCGGCCGCTCTCGAACAGCGCCGTCTCGATCAGGCCGCGGTCGATGGCGAGCGTCGTCGGCTCCGCATCCAGGATTGAGAGGTCGTTGACGCGGGCATGGTCGAGAAAGCGCTGCAGCAGGCTGCTGTAGATCAGTTGAGGGCTCTCCACCGTGCTGACCACGCCGGCAAGATTGGCCGCGAACCGGGCGTCGGAGGCAAGCTTCTGCGCGAGACCGGCGATGCGCCGATTCTCCGACGCAACGATCGCGCCGCTGAAATCATCGATCATCGAATAGGGCACGGAAAACCGGCTTGCCGCCGCCTGAACCGTAAGATGCGCATTCGTCTGCCGCGCCAACGAAAGCCCGTAGCCGACAGCAAGGTTCTCCTCGGTCTGCCCCTCCTCCGTCACCGCCACCAATATGCTCTTGATGCCTTCGATCATGTCATCCTCCAGTACGCGAAAGAACCTCCGCCAGTCCGGCCAAAACGTCCTTGCGCCAGATCAAACCGGACGCGCCCGAAATATGCGCGATTGATCGTGGCCTGCATATCCAAGCGGCAGAAAGGACGGACGACCATCATGCTTTATGTCATCACCCTTCATCTCGCCCGGACGAGCGGCTATCCCGAGGGAAGCCCACGACATGGCTACGAGATCACCGCGCCGCTCGACCCTGACGGACATATCGATGCGGCCGCCTGGCAGGAGCAGCGCGATCTCTGCCGCGTCAGGCGCTTCTCGGCGGGGGAGCCGGATCGTCACGGCTGGCTCCTGCGCCGGGCCGGAGGCGCCGGCGGCGCGACCTGGTTCATCGACTATGACGATTCCGGCAGCGATGACGACGAGGCCGGCTACCGGCTCGACCRGCACCGCTTCGTCGTCGGCGACTATGTCTCTATCCGCGACGGTGACGGCGACTTGCAGCCCTTCCAGATCATTGCCGTGAAACCGAGGGCCCCGGTCAAACCAGTCATCGCCTGAAGGCATCTACGGCATCTGCGCGGTGCCGGTGTGCAGGGGGGCGCCTTGCTCCATATCAATGCGTCCCTGCACACTGGGCTCGATCATAGATGCCACGGATGCGTCGAGATGTGGGGGACATGCGATGACAGCAACGGTGAAAGCGCAGGCGGGCTACGCGAGCATCATGGTGCCGCTGAACCTCGGCGGCGGGGCCGCCGATCGGGTCAAGCTGGCCGCGTCCCTGGCGGATCGTTTCGGCAGCCGGCTGATCGGCATCGCCGCAGAGGACTTCGTTCTCCCCTATGTCGGCGACGGCCTGGCGAGCGTCGACGCGCTCCTGATTGAGGAGAGCAAGCGCGCAGTCTCAGCAGAGCTTGCCCGCGCCGAAGCGATATTCCGCAAGGCCGCCGGCGACATGAAGCACCTCGTCTGGCGCAGCGCCATCGAGACACCGCGAAACTTCGTTCTCGACCAGGCCCGCGCAGCAGATCTCGTGGTGCTGGCGCGCCAAGCCCATCACGATCCCGTCCAGGGAGGGATGAGCCTCTCTCCGGGCGATCTGGTCATGTCGCTTGGCCGGCCGCTCCTCGTCGTACCGCCCGACGTCAGCTATCTCTCCGGCAAGCATATCCTGGTCGCCTGGAAGGATACGCGGGAAGCGCGGCGTGCCGTGCGGGATGCCCTGCCGCTTCTGATGCAGGCGGAATCCGTGACTGTCCTGTCGATCGGCCCGGATGCCGAAGATCAGGGCGCCGAAGACGTGCGCGACTATCTCACCTTGCACGGTGTGGCGGCAAAGGCAGTCCTGCAGACCGACAGTGCCAAGCATGCAGTCAACGAGTTGATCGACTTTGCGACCGAGCACGGCGCCGATCTCATCGTTTCCGGCGCCTATGGCCACAACCGCATGCGGGAATGGATGTTTGGCGGCATGACGCGCGATCTGCTGCAAGCTTCACCGGTCTGCTGCTTGATGTCACATTGAGGCTTTGCCGGCTTCGCAGGCGTCCACCGTCCGCATGACATCCCTGCTCCCATCCGGCTCGCATAGGAGGTTTCGGGGTGCCCCAGTCTCAGGCGGAGGCCCTGACACAGCCCGACAGTGAAAGCTGGGCGGCGCGGACCTCCCGGCTCTATCGCCAGCATCTTGACCTGATTCTGGTCGGCATTGCTTTGGCCGGGCTCATTGCCGGCGGCTGGTTCTGGTGGAGCGGCATGGCGAACTCAGCCAGTCGCGCCTGGACTGTTGCGACCATCCCGGTGCTGCTGGCGCTCATCATACAGATCGTCAGGTCGCTGCGGCGCGGCGATGTCGGTCTCGATATCGTCGCTGCCCTGTCGATGTCGGCGGCGCTGGCCTTCGGCGAAAGCCTGGCCGGCAATGTCGTCGCGCTGATGTATGCCGGCGGCCAGTTGCTCGAGAATTTTGCCCAGGGGCGTGCGCGCCGGGAGATGTCGGCCCTCCTCGGCCGGGTCGCCTTCAATGCCATGCGTTATCGCAGCGAGACACTCGAGGAAGTGCCGATTGCCGCGATCCGCCAGGGCGACCGCCTGCTGATGCGCACCGGGGAGGTGCTGCCGGTCGACGGCCATGTCGCAAGCGGCACCGCCGTGCTCGACCTTTCGGCTTTGACCGGAGAATCCGTGCCGAAGAGCCTGAGCCGCGGCGCCGAGGTGCTCAGCGGAGCAACGCTGCTCGGAGCCCCGTTCGATCTGATCGCGAGCCGGCCGGCGTCCGAGAGCACCTATGCCGGGATCGTCAAGCTGGTGGAACAGGCGCAGGCGAGCAAGGCGCCGATGGCTCGCCTGGCGGACCGTTACGCCATCGGTTTTCTCGTGCTGACCCTCGCGATCGCGGGGGCCGCCTGGCTGCTGAGCAGCGACCCGATCCGCGCCCTGGCAGTCCTCGTCGTGGCGACGCCCTGTCCCTTGATCCTCGCCGTGCCGGTCGCGATCATTTCAGGCATCTCGAAGACCGCGCGGGGCGGCGCACTGGTCAAGGATGGCAGCGTGCTCGAAGCCCTGGCGCGAGTGCGAACAGCCATTCTCGACAAAACCGGTACGCTCACCCAGGGGCGCCCGACGATTACCGAGATCCGCACCTGCAACGGCTTTGCCGCGACGGAGGTACTAACCCTCGCCGCGAGCCTCGATCAGGCCTCCGCCCATGTCGTGGCCATTTCACTGATTCGGGCCGCGTCCGAAGCCGGACTGCCCCTTCTGCCCCCCTCGGATATCTCCGAAACGCMGGGAAAGGGCATCGAGGGACAGGTCGGCACCAGGCGCATCGCACTGGGCGGCGGTTCCTATGTGCGCAGCCGCARCCGCGGCGGTGATCCGGACGCGCTGGTTGCGGACGCCCCCCCGGACGCTCTGACCGTGGCGGTGGCCGCGGACGGGCTGCTCGCCGGCGTCATTCTGCTTCGCGATCAACTGCGCGACGATGCGCGTTCGACGCTTCAATCGCTCCGCACCGCCGGAATCGAGCGGATCGTGCTGGCTTCCGGAGATCTTGACCAGATTGCCCGGACAGTGGGCGCGGATCTCGGYGTCGATCAGGTTTTGGGAGACCTGACGCCGGAGGGCAAGGTCGCCGTCGTGCGCCGCGAAGCCGAGAGCCGGGCGGTGATGATGGTGGGGGACGGCGTCAACGACGCGCCCGCACTTGCCGCCGCGGATGTTGGGGTCGCGATGGGCGCGCGCGGCGCCGCCGCGTCGTCGCAAGCAGCGGGCGTCGTCTTGCTGGTCGACGAACTGCAACCGCTGGCGAAGGCACTCGCGGTCGCCCGGCGCACGCGCGGCATCGCTCTGCAGAGCGTCTTCGTCGGCCTCGGGCTGTCCCTCGTCGGAATGCTTGTCGCTGCCCTCGGCTATCTTCCCCCGGTGCAGGGAGCCCTGTTCCAGGAAGCGATCGACATCGTGGTCATCCTGAACGCGCTCCGGGCCCTGCGCTAACGCGAAATGCACATCCGTTGAGCGGTTTCCTGGCCGGTGAGGTATTTGCGCGCGCCTCCGCTCCAGCTTCCACGCTGGCCGTCGCGCTCCCCGCGCCAGCTGCCATCTGGTCATGAATGCCAGGTCTTCTGACGCTGCCCCTCGGAATTCAAAACCCAATCCGCCCCCCGCAGCCCCCTTCGTCCAAGACGTGACAGCAATGCTACCCTGGTGCGCTACGCAATCCGCGACTGGCTGCCGTGCTCTAGTCTGGTCCCTCGTGACGCCCGCCCGCCCCCGCCCCGAACTCACCCGGCAGGCAAACCTTTAGCCGGCTCTGCTCCAGGACCGGCAAACCAACATTCGAGCGCGACTTTCCGCGGGTTGTCAGTATCCTGCACGTTCGATGTCATGGCCTACCGGCCGCCGGTGCAGGTCGAGAGTAGACGGAGGCCCATGAGCCCGCTTGATATATTCGCCTGGATTGTCCTCGTCGTGCTCGTGTGCAGCACGGTTTTCGTCATCGTCTTCATGGCCATGCTTCCGGGCATGATCGCCAAGCGACGCAATCATCCCTGGGCCCAGGCGGTGGCCGTCGGCGGCTGGGTGACGCTGTTCCTGGGATTCGTGCTGTGGCCTGCCGTCCTGATCTGGGCCTATGTCGACGTGCCCGCGCGTGCTGACGCGCCCGCGCGCCCGCAGGAGCTCGCCCGATGATCGTCGTCCTGCTCAATGTCTATCTCGCCCTGCTGTTCGTGCTGGTAAAACTCCGGATCGTGCCGTTCAACCTGTTCTGGAAGGTCTCGCCGGTCCTTGTCCTGCTCCTCTTGCTGATCGGCCTGTTCATCCCGATGAACTGGGGCGCGCCGCAAGGCGCGGCGCTGGCCATCCGGCAATCCGTCGCCATCGTCCCTGATGTCGCCGGCGAGGTGATCGACGTCCCTGTCGAGCCGAACACGCCGTTGAAGGCGGGCGCTGTGCTGTTCAAGATCGACCCCGTGCCCTACGAGGCCCAGGTCAAGGCGCTTGAAGCGCAGTTCCAATTGCAGCAGCAGCGCCTGGCTCAGATGACCCAGCTGCAGAGCACGGGGTCCGGCCGCAGCTTCGATGTCGAGCAACGCCAGGCCGAGGTCGACCAGCTCAAGGCGCAACTCGAGGGCGCCAGGTGGAACCTCGAGAAGACGGTGGTTCGAGCTCCGGCCGCCGGTTACGTCACCAATGTCGCGCTGCGGAAGGGCGCACGCGTCGCCAACCTGCCGCTTGCGCCGGTCATGGCCTTCGTCGACACCGCGGAGACGGTCATCGGCGTCGAGATCCAGCAGATCGATGCCCGCTACATTGCGGCCGGCCAGCCGGTCGAACTGACGTTCAAGTTCGCCCCGGGGCAGGTCTTTACCGGCAAGGTCGAGAGCGTGCTGCAGGCGATCTCGACCGGTCAGGTGCAGACATCCGGGGCGGCGGTGACGCCGAAATCCATCCAGGCAGCCCCCTTTGCCGTGCGCGTGAAACTCGACGACCAGGCCTTTGCCGACAAGCTCCCGGCGGGTGCTGCCGGCGATGCCGCCATCTTCACCGATCGCGTCACGGCCGCACATGTCATTCGCAAGGTGCTGCTGCGGCAGATCGCGATCACCAACTACATCAACCCCTTCTGATGCGAACGATCCGGCCCGCGGAGCTCGGCGCGCAACGGCCGCCAGCTCCCCGAGCCGGAGCGTCTCGGGATCACGAGCAACGAGTTGGCCCGATCGGATCGCCCGGCTCGGCTGATCGGTCGGGCGTTCGCCGTCCACATGATCTCGCGGCGGCGCGTTGACGCCGGCTGCTGCCGCCGGCTTTGATGCAGCGACACTATACGACCGGCATCGCCCGCTCACGCCGCGGCGGGTTGTTCATCCACACGAAGGGTTATCCAGATGCCTAGCGGCGGCTCCATCATCACAATCAGCGCCGCGAGGCCCCCCCTTCTTCGGGCCTCCGCGGCCCTCATCCTGCTCGCCGCTCTCGCCGGCTGTACGCAACGCGAGCCCATCGCGGCGAACGAGGGGCCAGGAATCCCGATCCGTACGCCGCAGGAGCGCAGCTATCTCGATCCCGGCCCTGCACCGAGCGAAGGCAGCGGGCCGGCTTATGTGCGCGAGAACCGCCGCTCGCCCAATTTCGGCGATCGTTTCGGGGGCGATGTCCTGTCCCGCGCGCCGTACTGACCCCAGCCATTGCTGAATGATGCGCAGAGCGGCCATGACCGCTCTGCTGCCTGGCCCCGCGACCTGGATGGCTTCTGCATGAGACGGCATGGGATGAGGATCGCTGCTGGGGCACTGGCATTGTTGCTCGCCGGCTGCGCCGGCGACGTGCAGGGCGTGCTGGCGCCGGTTGCGCATGGCGCACCCGACGCCAGCAAGGTCACCATGCTCGTGGCAAYGACGCGCTCGCCCGACCCGGATAGCGGCATCCTGTTTTCCGGCGAGCGCGGGGCGAAATCATCCTTCGCCGAGATCACCGTCTCGATCCCGCCCGCGCGCGCCCGGAAGGTTGGCGAGGTCCAATGGCCAAGCCGCCTTCCCGGCGACCCGGAACGCGAATTCGTGACGCTGAAGGTTGACCGTCTCGACCAGCAGGCCGCCTTCGCCCGCTTGCACTCAGCAGCGTTGAAAGCCCCGAAGCGGCGCGTTCTCCTCTTCGTCCATGGCTTCAACAACCGGTTTGAGGATGCGGTCTATCGCTTCGCTCAGATCGTCCACGATTCCGATGCCAATGTCGTGCCGCTGCTCTTCACCTGGCCCTCGCGCGGTTCGCTCTTCGCCTATGGCTACGACCGCGAGAGCACGAATTATTCCCGCCATGCGCTCGAGGCCACGCTGCAGGCGCTGGCGCGCGATCCGGCCGTCGGCGAGGTCTCGATCCTGGCCCATTCCATGGGCAACTGGCTCACGCTCGAATCGCTGCGCCAGATGGCGATCCGCAACGGCCAGATCGCACCGAAGATCGCCAATATCATGCTCGCCTCGCCTGACGTCGATGTCGATGTCTTCCGGACCCAGATCGCCGAGATCGGCAAGAGCCGCGCGAAATTCACCCTCTTCGTCTCGCAAGACGACCGGGCACTGGCGGTTTCCCGCCGGGTCTGGGGCAGCACGGCACGGCTGGGCGCGATCAACCCGGAAGCCGAGCCCTATCGCGACGAACTGGCTGCCGAAGGCATCACCGTGCTCGACCTGACCAAGCTCAGATCGGACGACCGGCTCAACCATGGCAAATTCGCGGAGAGCCCCGAGGTCGTGCGGCTGATCGGGACCCGCCTCGTCGCGGGCCAGTCCATCACCGATTCACGCGTCGGCCTCGGCGACCGCCTGATGGCTGTCACCGCCGGTGCCGCGGCAACGGTTGGAACTGCGGCCGGTCTTGCGATTGCAGCACCGATCGCCATTGTCGACCCCCATACTCGCCGCAATTTCAATGGCCGCATCGAGCAACTCGGAGACTCGATCAGCGACGCGGCGAGCACGACCGGCGAAGTACTGACCACGCCGCTGGTGAACACGGGCCAGAAACAATAGCCGGATCGCGTGCACCAATCTCCAAGCCGCCGAACGCCAATTTCATTCGGCCGCCCGGGCAAGCTGCGACGGCAAGTGCCGCGGAGCACCTGTCAGATCACAGACGGCAACATCGTCGGCTTCGGCAGGTTCACGGTCACCAGCAGGCCCTCCGGCTGGGCCGAAGCGAGGGTGACGTCCCCGCCATGCGCCCGGATGACGTCCCGGGCAATCGTGAGCCCGAGGCCGGTGCCACCGGTCGCACGGCTGCGCGAGCCATCGAGGCGTTGAAACGGAGCGAAGGCACGCTCGATCTGGTCCGGCGCAATCCCTGGCCCGCCATCCCTGAGAACAATGACAAGCGCCTGAGCTTCGTCGCGCAGTTTAACGCTGACCCGCTCTCCATAGCGCAGGCCATTGTCGATGAGGTTTGACAGAGCACGGCGCATCGCCACGGGCTGACATGACAGCTGCGCATGATCGGGGCCGATATAGGTGACATGCCCCCCCATATCCGTGAAATTGTCGCAAAGGCTGATCAGCAGCGAGGCGATATCGACCACGCTGTGCGGCTCGCGCCGGGCATCGTCACTCCCGAAAGCGAGCGACGACTGGATCATGGTTTCCATCTCGGAAATATTGGACAGGACCTCCTGCCGCTGATCCTTGTCGCGCACATACTCCGCCATGAGCCGCAGCCGCGTGAGCGGCGTGCGCAGGTCATGCGAGATGGCCGCGAGCATAGTGGTTCTCTCATCCACGAAATGCGTGAGGCGCGCCTGCATGTCGTTGAAGGCGTGGGCGATCGCGGCATATTCCGGCAGGTCCATGTCACCGATCGGAGTCAGCGCCCGCTCTCGGCCGAGCCGTTCGGCCGCTCCGGCAAGCTGCGTCAGCGGCTTGACCAGGCTGCGCGCCATCCAGATGGATAGCATGCCGACAAACAGCGCCCCGCCGATCAGGTCCGCCGCGTTCCGCACGTAGCGCGCGCTCGCCAGATCGCCGGCGCGCTGCGTCACGATCAGCCAGGACCGATCCGAGAGGCGGACGCCGATCTCGATTTCCGATGCCACGAGCGGATAGTGCTCGACAGAATCCGCGGCGACATTGGTCATGAGCGCCGGCAGGCCGGACAAGAGAACGACACCGGTCCTGACCTGACTGAGCAGGTTGCCGTAGGGCGTGATGTTGACAACGACAGCATCCGCATCGACGCCCAGTTTCTTGCTGATCTGGGCCTGGAGCGTCGCGCTCGATGCAGGCGAAGGACCGCCCGGCGCTGCGGGTTGACCTTCACGGATGACGAAATCGAGCCACTCCTTCGATCTCAGCGAAGACAGCGCCAAATCACGCTGGCTGGCATCAGCCGCCGTCACGGTCCGTTGAGCATCGACTGTCGTATCGACAAGCCACTGCGTGTCGAACAACGCGAAATCCGAGGGTGGCACCAGCGCGCGAAGCGCTTCGCCCAGCAGTTGCGTCCCGATGAAGGTGAGGACCACAACAATGGCGATGCGGGGGGCAAAGCCCACCCGCGACCACAGCCTTACCCTCATGGCGTCGCTTCGGGCGCATCGGCAACCACGTCCGCAGTCATGACATATCCCTCGCTCCGCACGGTCTTGATGAGCAGTGGTTCCTGCGGATTGATCTCGATCTTGCGGCGCAGCCGGCTGATCTGGACGTCGATGCTGCGATCGAAGATCTGGCTTGCCCTGCCATGGGCCAGATCGAGCAGCTGATCACGGCTGAGAACACGCTGCGGATGCTCGACGAATGCCAGAAGCAGATCGAACTCGCCGCTGGTCAGGTCGGTCAGCACATTGTCGGGAGACAGGAAGACGCGGCGTTTCGCATCCAGAGTCCATCCCGCAAACCGAAAGTTCGACCGCACGTGATCGCGCGCAGCGGCGGGAGAGACGCCGGTCCGGCGCAGAACAGCCCGCACCCGCGCCAGAAGCTCCCGCGGGTTGAAAGGCTTCGTCACGTAATCGTCGGCACCGAGTTCGAGCCCGACGACCCGATCCGTATCGGATGTCATCGCCGTCAGCAGGATGATCGGGATGTTGCTCGTGGCACGGACGCGCCGGCAAAGGCTGAGCCCATCCTCTCCMGGCATCATGATATCGAGGACGATGAGGTCGAAGCGCCCTGCTTCCAGGGCTTCGAGCATCTGCGCCCCGGCCTGGGCCTGCGTCACACGCACCCCATGCTCACTCAGGAATCGCGCGAGGATCCTAAGTATCGTGGCGTCGTCATCGACGATGAGGAGATGAGGGCTGTTCGAGCGGGCCACGCGATGAAGCTCCGGCAGAGGAGTACCCTTGGCCTTCCACATGCCCTTTGGGCAAGCATCATTCTGCAACAGTCTGTTGCAAACCGAAATCCCGGCGACATCGCCCCGCGCGCCCGCGGCCCTAGAGATGAGCGTCTCGCGCACGCGTTTTGCGCCATTGGGGTTGATGAATGACGTCGTTGGAGGCGCTTCGGCGCATTTTGTCCGGCCGCGTGGCCCTGGCCGCATCTGCCCTGGCGCTCATCTGCACGACAGTTCCTGGTGATGCCCATGCGCAGAGTCTTTTCGATCGCATGCCAACGATMCCCGGCGATTGGACCATCACCCTGGGTGCTCAGGGCAGGTTTCTCCCCGAATTCGAAGGCGCTAGCCGCTTCCGCTTCGAACCCCTTCCGATCGTMTCCATCCGCCGGGCCGGCAAGGCTGCGCGCTTTCGCGCCYCTCTGGACGGTGCCGGTATTTCGCTGATCGACATCGGCGGCTTCCATGGCGGTCTTGTCGGCAAGTACAAGGGCGGTCGCGACGCTGGCGACTACCCCAGACATTTGCGCGGGCTCGGCGATGTCGACGCGACGATCGAAGCTGGCCTCTTCGCCGAGTTCTGGCCCCGGGATTGGTTCCGGACGCGAATCGAAACGCGCCGTGGTTTCGGCGGGCACAGGGGCTTCGTCGCCGATCTTTCCGCCGATGTCGTCGTTCCCGTCGGCGAACGCTGGACGCTGTCCGGCGGGCCGCGCCTCTCGCTGGCCGACAACAAGGCGACCGCACCGTATTTCGGCGTCGACGCCGCCCAATCGCTGGCTTCCGGGCTTCCCCTCTTCAATGCCAAGGGCGGGCTGCATTCGATCGGCGCCGGCCTGCAGGCGCGCTATCAACTGACGCCGCGATGGGAGGTCCGTGCCTATGTCGAATACGCCCGCCTCAGGGATGATGCGGCATCCAGCCCGCTGGTGACCCGCTATGGATCGCCGGACCAGACGACCGTCGGCCTCGGCGTGAGCTACTCGTTCGACATCAAACTCTGGTGAGGGGATGCCCCTTGGACAGGCGTGGCGAGGGCGCGGCGTATGTGAGGCAGATGGAAGCGCCGGCTCCGGCCGCTAAAGCGTAACGGAGGAAAAGGCATTTACGTTTGCAACGGGCGCAGGGTGGCTGGCAGTGATGATAGAACTGGCGAGCGCGCGAGTGTCGTGCAAATCTCCGGGACCTCGCGATCATACTGCCCCCATTGCAGGCATCTACCGTGCCGGTTCACGCTCCGAGACCAGACAAACCTAGTTTCGCGGGTCGGCGCAGGGGCGTTCTGCGCATTCTATTGCTGGTTGTTGCATCAGCAGCCATTGCAGGCTTGGCTCTGTCCTACAGCACGGTGCGCGACTACGGCTCATTTCGAGCGTCGATACTGACCGGAGCGCCAGGCGGCGCCTATCATTCGCTCGCTTCAGATCTGGCGCAGCTGGCCAGGCGCGACCGAGGGCATCTCGAGGTTATCCCGACGGCGGGTTCGATCGAGAACGCCAAACGCCTGATGGCAGACCAAAAGTCCTGCGCCGAGAAATTTGCCTTCGTTCAGGACGGCACTCCAGTGCCTGCCGAATCCGAACTGGAACTATTGGGGCGCCTGCCCGAGCCGGAGTCGCTGCTTTTTCTGACCCGGCGCGATCGGTCCTTCGGTAGCTTCTCCGACCTACGGGGCGCCTCCATCGGAATAGGCMCCGAGAATTCGGGAACGGCCTATCTCGTGCTCCAGCTGCTCGGCGATCCCGACCTGAAGAAGCTCGACATTCGAACGTCCTATCGCGAGCTCGAGGAGCAGGCTCAGCTTGTGGCGCAGGGCAATCTCGATATTGCCGCCTATGTCATGCGAAATGATGCCGAGTTCCTGCGGACGATCATCGGCCGCTATGATCTGGAAATCATCGAACTCCGAGATTTAAGAGGTTTGACCGACCGCTTTCCATGGCTGACTCTTGGGCGCGTGCCGGCTGGCCGATACGACTTGATGCGCCTGGCCCCTGCGACCGACAAAATGGTGCCGCAGGTCAATACGCTGGTCCTGGCCAACGCGTGCGCGAAGAGAGCTGACCGCATTGAATTGCTGGTGCTCCTGGCGGCTGCGCTTCCGACTTTCGTGCGCAGCAACCCGCCGACCTCGACGAGTTCGGCGACCGCGGTGCCGCTATCGTCCGAAGCGAGGCAGTTCTTTCTGACTGGCGAGCCGGAGTTCGTAGACCGCTATTTTCCATGGCTCGTGAACCTCATGTCGCCCGCCTATTGGATCTACCTCGTCATGGCCGTTACGGCCCTTTTCAACCTGCTGAAGGGCATCAGCCGCTTTCGTCTTTGGCGACTTGATTCCGCGCGCGAGAAGCTTGAGGCGGAAGCAAGGCTCGTGGCGGGGGAGGCCGTCAGCCATGCGCCAGCACTGCATCCCATCGCGAAGCCCGCCTTGCCGGATGCGGATGAACGTGAAGCGATCAAGGACATGCTGGAGCGCCTGGCCGGGCTGCGCGAGCGGTGTCAGCGATACGCCAACTCGTTCGCAACGCCGATGGGCGAGGAAATGTTCTATCGCTACCAGCAATTCCTGATCGACCGCACGACAGTCGAACTGAAGGCGCGTCTTGGAACGGGCTCATAACTCGTAGCTGCACCGATTCCCAACACGTGCGCCGACTATCGCCCCGACACGGCCCAGCCTCTCTCGTCTGGTCGATAAGATGACACGGCGCCGCTCGTTACAGACGTGCTTGAGACCGTGCACAAAACCGGCAGCAGGCCAGTTGTTGGATCAGAGAATGGCGGCACCACGTGTTCGATCAGGCGGCGCGACTTGGTGCCTTCTCAGACGGCATGCCATCTTTGATGGCGGCTTTGATTTGGTTCCGCAGTTCAGGCGTATCTTGATGCCCATGCACGGCAACGGCGTGCTGCACCGAGGCCTCCACCAGTTCGCTCTCATTGTCGGCGATGATCGTGACTGAGCAATTCATCTCGCTCGGGAATTCACGGCAGTCGATGAACTTGCGTCCCATAACGTCCTCCCCGATTGGGAGATCAAGCAACCTTCCATCACGTCGAATGGAAGCCCCCTACTTCACCCACAGTACGCTTACGCCCCGGGCCTGGCAAAAAGATCCGGCGCCCGACGATCGGATGTAGCTGAGATAATCGAAGCCTGCTGATGCGGGAGAATGTCGTTCGCCCCTGTGGGTCTCGATCCTACCAACCCGTTCGCCACTTCAGGCTAGCAGCCAAGGGCGTCACGTCCGACTGCTATGGACAACGGTTACAGAAATCTTGGAAAATCGTTTAAAATCAATATTTTATGATAATGGCTGGGGCGCCAGGATTCGAACCTGGGAATGGCGGTACCAAAAACCGCTGCCTTACCACTTGGCGACGCCCCAACGCGCTGCTGCGTTCTAGTGTGCGTCGCGCCTCTGCGCAACCGTCGACAAGCGCTTCTCACAGGTGGCTGCATCCGACGCAACAGATCCTTCGGCGAGGCTCTGGAGAAATCCACACAAGAGGTGCTTAGCCCTGTTGCGCTGCGGCGCGACGCTGGCTATAAGCCGGCCACCAGTTGATCGGAGTGTAGCGCAGTCTGGTAGCGCACCACGTTCGGGACGTGGGGGTCGCAGGTTCAAATCCTGCCACTCCGACCAAAATTTCCCGAGATATTTCAAGTAGTTACAAATCAAGCCCTTCGGGGCTTTTTTGTTGCCCGGACAGTTTCAGCGTGGCTTGATCCTCAGGTGGGCCTGTTTTGGCCCAATTAACGCATCCACGACTTCTCCCGGTACAGCGATGGTGTCGTGCGCGCCGCTCCTGTAGTCTCGCCCAAGGACAATGGGGCTCACTGTATGACGCGCTTTTCCCGAATCATCGGAATCATGAGCCTCGCCGTGCTGCTTTCCGGCTGCGACAAATGCGGGGAGCTGATGAAGCTCGATATCTTCGGCCAACCCGTGAAGACCTGCTCCGGCAATAATCCGCAAGGCTGAGCGCGGGCCCGTCTGCCTGACGCGAATCGGTGGACTATCGGGCAGGATCTTGTATGCGGCCCGATGCTTTCACCTTGTGCGGCTGCATCGGCCTTGCCGAAAACCGCAATCCACTTTTCGGGCCGACGCCTTCCCGGCTGGCGTCAAAGAAAAAGCCGGGGCAAAGCCCCGGCTCGTTCGTCTCTGTCGCTGCTGCAGGTCTCAGCCGCGGCGGCGCAGGAAGGACCAGCTTGCCCCGACCAGGCTCGCGGCCAGCGCCATCTTGAGCGCGTCGCCCAGCAGGAAGGGCTGCACGCCGAAGGCGAAGGCCTTGGCGAAGCCGACGCCGGTGGCACCGCTCGCCATTTGCGCCCCAAGAGCGAGCCACAGGCCGCCGAGGCCAAGGATCAGCGCTTCCGCGACAATGAATCCCGCGATCAGCCGGAACACCGAGGCGCCGCGCTCGGCCGCCCAGCCAGCGACAGCCGCCGCAAGCACGAAGCCGACCAGGAACCCGCCGGTCGGACCCGCGAGATAGAACAGCCCGGCCGCGACCGGCGGCGTGTTGGTGAAGACCGGCAGGCCGGCGAGGCCGTAGGCGATGTAGAGTGCGACAGTCGCGGCGCCGAGGCGCGAGCCATAGGCGGCACCGAGGCCGAGCACCGCCAGCGTCTGCAGGGTCATCGGCACCGGCCAGAACGGCACCTTGATCTTGGCCGCGAGGACGAGCAGCAGGCTGCCGGCCACGGCAAGGGCGACATTGCGCGCCAGCGCGGCGCGACGTCCGGAGATCTGGGGAAGGATCGCGTTGACCAGGGTCGGAGCGGAAAGGGGAAGCAGATCGGCCATGCGCTCTCATCCATTTTTCGAGGGCCGCGCTGCGCAGCCGGTTTTCCGTCTATAGAAAATGCTGCAATGCCCTACAAGGCGCGCGGCGGTGCGCGAAGCGGCAAGGCCGGGGCGCAACCTGCCCCCGTGACGCGACTGGACCAGGCGACGGAACCCGCATGAGCGAAGACATCGAATTCGATCGGAGCGCCACGGCTCCCTCCGGCGACGTGGTTGAACTGTCGCCGCTCGTCCGGCGCATCATCGCCGGAAATAGCGGGCCGATGACCTTTACCGGCACCTGCACCTATATCATCGGCCGGGGCACTGTGGCGGTGCTCGATCCTGGCCCCGACGACCCGGCTCATGTCGCGCGCGTCCTTGCCGCACTCGCTGACGAGAGCGTCAGCCATATCCTTGTCACACACACCCATCGCGATCATTCGCCCGCCGTTCCGGCACTGCAAGCGGCGACAGGCGCCATCGTCGCCGGCTGCCTGCCGCATCGCGCGGCGCGCGAACTGGCGCTTGGCGAGATCAATCCGCTCGATGCCGCGGCCGACCGCGATTATGCCCCCGATCTGCCGATGTATGACCGTGACACGGTCACGGGCCCCGGCTGGACGCTCTCGGCGGTCGAAACGCCGGGGCACACCGCCAATCACCTCGCTTTCGCGCTCGCGGAAGAGACAAGCCTGTTTTCAGGCGACCATGTCATGGCCTGGTCGACGAGCATCGTTGCCCCGCCCGACGGCTCGATGGCGTCCTACATGGCTTCGATCGAAAAACTGCGCGCGATGGAGCACGCCATCTACTGGCCTGGCCATGGCGGGCCGGTGAACGAACCGCAGCGCTTCCTGCGCGCGCTCGTACAGCACCGCCGGCTGCGCGAAGCCGCGATCCTCAACCGCCTCAGGGCTGGCGACGAGCGCATCGCGGAGATGGTGCCACCAATCTATCAGGGCTTGCCGGTCGCATTGCATGGCGCGGCCTCGCTCTCGATCCTCGCCCAACTCGAGGATCTGGTCCTCCACGGCACTGTCATCTGCGACGAGGCACTGCCGATGCTGGCGAGCCGATACAAGCTGGCCCGGACCTGATGCAGCGGCGTCGATTTCTTCGGATCGCATCACGCCGTCGCACATGACCTACCGTGCCTCGACCAGCAGCTCGACCTCTGCAGCAAAGGCGGCGATGCGGGCAGCATTTGCGCCGAGATCGTGGCTTCCGATCCGCGAAGCCGAGCGGATGTCGATGCGGCTGCCGTCGGCACGCGGTCGCACTCGGATCGTGATGTCCTCGGCAAGGCGCAGGATTCGGGTGCGCGCCACCGCMTCGATCCGCCCTGCCCCGCTGCGTCCGCCGGGGCGCGACGCTTCGAGCACCTGCCAGCCCAGTGCAGTGGCGGCCCGGCGCGCGATTGTGAACGCCGTTTCGGCCGGGACCTCCAGCACGATCGGCAGCGTCTTCGGATAGGCTTGGCGCTGGATGCGCCGCTCTCCAGCCGGTACGTCGGGCGGCACCAGGCCGTGGCGCACGGTCAACGCGGCCTGCGAGCGGCTGAAGGTCGGGGGATCATCGATATCGGTCGAGATATCGCTCAATCGCGGCAGCGTCAGCCATTTGAAGCCACCATAGAGCACTGGGGCAAGCATGATGAGCGCAAGCACGAAGGCCTGTGCCGCCATGCCGACCCCGCGATGCCCCACCTGCCAGATCCGCATGAAGGCGAGCACGGCCAGCAGCAACGCCAGCAGAACGAAGCCATAGGCACCGGCGATCGGCGCGAGTCCCTGCGCCGAAGGCTCGCCGAGCCGGGCGACGAGAATGGCCAGCAGCAGCACCGCGACGGAAAACCAGGCCAGCCGCCGGCTCCAGCGTGCGGCGCGCGAGACAGGTTCCTCGAAGACGATGCGACGATGCATGATGATTACGTGGCGGGGTCTGGCACCGAAGGCAAGCCTCGCGGCTCAGCCTGTCGGCAGGCGATAGTCCTTGAACTGCTCGCGCAGCGCGGTCTTCTGGATCTTGCCCGTAGCGGTATGCGGTATCGCCTCGACCAGGACGACATCGTCCGGCAGCCACCATTTTGCGATCTTGCCGGTCATATAGGCCAGCATCTCGTCGCGGCTCGGTGAACGGCCGGGTTTTGGAACGATGACCAGCAGCGGCCTCTCGTCCCATTTGGAATGGGCGACGCCAATCACCGCGGCCTCCGCCACATCGGGATGGCCGACCGCGAGATTTTCGAGATCGATGGACGATATCCACTCGCCGCCCGACTTGATCACATCCTTTGAGMGGTCGGTGATCTGGAGATACCCCGCGGCATCCAGCGTGCCGACATCGCCCGTATCGAAGAAACCGTGCTCGTCGAGGATCGCTTCATCCTCACGCCTGAAATAGGCGCCGGCGACGGACKGTCCGCGCACCTTCAGGCGCCCGAAGGTCTTGCCATCCCAGGGCAGGTCCTGGCCGGCATCGTCGGTGATGCGGAATTCGACGGTAAAGGGCGGATGCCCCTGCTTGACCTTGAGATCGTAGAGCGCATCGCCCTGCAGATGCCCATAGACCGGCTTGATCGAGCAGAACGAGCCGATCGGGCTCATTTCGGTCATGCCCCAGGCATGTGCGACCGTGACGCCATATTTGCGCTCGAATGCTTCCGTCATCGCCCGCGGGCAGGCTGAACCACCGATCACCACACGTTTCAGCGTCGAGAGGCGGGCGTTGGTCGCCTCCAGATGCTGCAGCAGGCCAAGCCAGACCGTCGGCACCGCAGCGGTGCAGGTCACGCCCTCGCCTTCCAGCAATTCGAGCAGCGATGCACCGTCGAGCTTCGCACCCGGCATGACCAGCTTGGCTCCRGTCATCGGCGCGGAATAGGCCAGCGACCAGCTATTGGCATGGAAGAGCGGCACGACCGGCAGCACGCTGTCGCGCGAGGACAACCCGATATAATCCGGCGCCGAGCAGGCCATGGCATGCAGCACGTTCGAGCGGTGCGAATAGAGCACCCCCTTCGGACCGCCGGTGGTGCCGGAGGTGTAGCAGAGCCCGGCGGCGGTGTTCTCGTCGAACTGCTTCCAGGCGAAATCATCATCGGCTTCAGTGAGCCACTCCTCGAAGGCGGCTGCTCCCTTCAGGCTGGTTTGCGGCATATGTGCCGCATCGGTCAGCACGATGTAGCGCTCGATGCTCGGCAGCCTGTCCTGGATCTGCTCGATCAGCGGCACGAAGGTCAGGTCGAGGAATAGCATCCTGTCCTCGGCATGGTTGATGATCCAGGCGATCTGCTCCGGGAACAGCCGCGGATTGACCGTATGCGTGATCGCGCCGATCCCGCTGATCCCGTACCAGAGTTCGAGATGCCGGTCGGTATTCCACGCCAGCGTCGCGACCCGGTCGCCGAGCCGCATCCCTTCCCGCTCGAGGCGCCTGGCCACCCGCAGGGCGCGGCGGCGGATATCGGCATAGGTCGTGCGCCGCAGCGAGCCGTCTTCCACCGCGCGGCTCACGACCTCGCGGGTGCCGTGCTGGACGGCGGCATGGTCGATGATCCGGTGCAGCAGCAGGGGCCAGTCCTGCATCAGGCCAAGCATAGCGTCTCTCCCCACGATCATTCTTGCTGTTGTTGGGAGCAGCATAGACAGGCTGCTCCCCGGCAGGGAAGCAGGAGTTGAGCCGGAGCGGGAATGAAGGGCTCGCCTGGAGCCACGCGATAGTTTAGGGCAGAACTGATAGACCCTGAGAGTTGGAACCGTGTCAGCGCCCGACGCCCTACGCACCGATCCAGACCGCGTCTGGTTCCGCTTCATGCGGTTGCACCAGCGCATGCTCGGCCAGATGACGGCGCGCATCCGTACGCTCGGGCTCTCGATCCCTCAATTCGATCTGCTCTCCACGCTGACCGAGCGCGAAGGCATCAGCCAAAGCGAGTTGGCCGAGCGGCTCTACGTCACCAAGGGCAACGTTTCCGGGMTCGTCGATCGCCTGGTGCAGGCCGGCCTCGTCGAGCGCCGGGCAATCGCGGGCGACCGGCGTTCCTATGCGATGCATCTGACGCCCGAGGGGCGCAGGCTGGCGGAAGCCGGCATCGCGGCGCAACGCAGCTATGTCGCGACCACGCTCGGCAAGCTGCCGGCCGGCGATCTCGCAGATCTCGACCGGCTCGTYCTGGCCTGGCGCGACCTCGCTCGCGCCGCGGACGCCGAATAGCGCCTTCATGTTCGCCGGGCTCGCCTTCGCTGGCGGCGGCAATCGCTGCTACTGGCAAGGTGGCTTCCATGAAACCGTGGCGCCACGCCTCGCGTTGTCACCGCGCCGGGTCGTCGGTGTCAGCGCCGGCGCCTTCGCGATGCTCTATACGGCACTCGGTCTCGGCCCGACCGTACGCGAGCAGGTCAGGCAAGCCTGTCTCGACCGAACATCCGAAATGGATTGGGCGGCCTTTCGCCGGGGTGGGCGGCTCTTCCCGGTCGGCGAGCTCTATCAGAGCCTCCTCACCCAGCTCTTCACGCCCGAGGCCCTCTCAACCCTGCGGCTGATGAGCGATTTCCGCATCGCGATCTCGCGCCCGCCACGCTTCTGGCCCCTGCCGATCGCCGCGATGCTGGGGATCGGCGCCTATCAGCTCGAAAAGCGCCTCCGCCGGCCGGTCCATCCCACCGCCGGGCGCCGCCTCGGTTTCGTGCCCGATCTTGTCCGGCTCGCCGATTGCGCAACCGCAGAGCAACTGGTCGCGGCCCTGATGGCGAGCGCTGCAGTGCCTCCCTTCATGCCGGCCGGGCTCGTCGGGCAGCGCGCTGCGCTCGACGGCGGGCTGGTCGACAGCGCCCCCGCCTGGGCGCTCGCCGATCTGGAACAGGCCGGCGAACGGACGCTGGTCCTGCTGACGCGCCCCTTCTCCGCGGTGCCGCAGGTGCCGGGCCGGACCTATGCGCGCCCGTCCCGGACCATTCCGGTCTCGCAATTCACGATCCGCGACTGGGAGGGGATCCGCTTCGCCTACGAACTCGGCATCAGTGACGGCGAGAGCTTCCTTCGGCGGATGGAAGTCGAAGCGCGAACCGGCTAGGCATGAGGCTGGTTCCTGCGAACTGGTTCTTGCCAACCGACCGGACGTACCGATGCCTGCGATCGATCTGACCGCCTCCGCGACCGACCTCCGCGAAGCCCTGCTCGCGCGCCGCTTCAGCGCAAGCGACCTGCTCGAGGCCAGCTTCGCCCGCATCGACTCGCTGAACCCATCGCTCAACGCCATCATTGCCCAGGACCGCGAGGCCGCGCGCGCCACGGCGGCAGAATCGGACAAGCGCCTCGCCGATGGCAGCGCCCGCCCGCTTGAAGGGCTGCCGATCACGATCAAGGACGCGTTCGACGTTGCCGGCCTGCCCTCCTCCGGCGGGCTACCCGCCTACAAGGAGCGCATTCCCACCGATGATGCCGCCCCCGTCGCTCGCCTGCGCGCTGCCGGCGCCGTCATTCTGGGCAAGAGCAACGTCCCGGTCTTCTCAGGCGATTTCCAGAGCTACAACCCCATTCACGGCGTCACCAACAATCCCTGGAATGCGGCCTTCTCACCCGGCGGCTCGTCCGGCGGAGCGGCAACCGCGGTCGCGACCGGCATGTCTGCTTTCGAGCTCGGCTCCGATCTCGGTGGCTCGGCGCGCTGGCCGGCCCATGCCTGCGGCGTCTACGGCCTGAAGACGAGCTGGGGGTTGATCTCGACCTGGGGCCACCTGCCGCCGCCGCCCGAGCGCCGCACACCGCGTAATGCCGACCTTTTGGTCGCCGGACCGATCACGCGCGCGCCCGAGGATCTTGCGCTCATCCTTCCGGTGCTGGCCGGCCCGCGCGATTCCCGAGTCGCGGGCGCCACACTCACCGCTCCTAGGCTGGAGGAGCCCCGCGGCCTGCGTGTCGCACTCTGGGCCGACGATGCTTTCGCTCCGACAGACCGGGAGGTCGGCGCAGCCGTGCATCGGGCCGCGGATCTGCTTGCCGCGCAGGGCGCGATCATCGACGAGACTGCGCGCCCAGCGATCCGCTTCTCCGAAGCCTTCGAGGTCTATGCGCTGCTCAACCATGCCGTCGTCGCCTATGGTCTGCCGCCCAAGGTCAGGGCGCGTATCCAGGCCATGGCATCGCGCTTCAGCACCAACGATCTCTCGCATCAATCGCTGCAAGCGCGCGGCGCGCGCATGACGCCGGGGCTCTATCAGCAGATCTCGCAGCGGCGCATGGCTCTGAAACGGCAATGGGCCCGCTTCTTCCAGTCCTATGACGTCGTGCTCTGCCCACCTGCCCCCGTTGCCGCGATCCCGCATGATCACACGCCGGATATTCACGCGAGGCGCCTTGTCGTGAACGGCGAGCCTCGCCCCTATCTCGATTTCCTGCTCTGGGCCTCGCTCGCGACTGGCGCAGACCTGCCTTCGCTGGTTGCGCCAATCTCGCAGTCGGACGCTGGTCTGCCGCTCGGCGTGCAGATCATTGCGGCGGCCGGCGAAGACCTGACGGCAGTCGCCGTCGGCGGCATGCTGGCAAGGGCGGGCGCAGGATATCGCGTTCCCCCCGGCTCGGCCGGACAATCCTGAGCAGGCGCAACCCGATACGCGCCAGAGTCTGCGTCGATCTGCGTGAAAATCGCTCAGTGCTTGCGCTGATCCCGGTCTATGCTCGCATAAAGGCCGCATAAAAACCTGGAGATTGCGCCATGCTATCCAACCTCGCCGTCCGCGACATCGAGACCCTGGTCCACCCATACACGAACCTGGCGACGCATCGCGAGACCGGCCCGCTGGTGCTGGAAAGCGGCAAGGGCGTCTTCGTCTATGACAGCGCCGGCAAGGAATACATCGAGGGCATGGCCGGGCTCTGGTGCACCGCGCTCGGCTACTCCAACCAGGAGCTGATCGACACGGCGACGGAGCAGATGAAGAAGCTGCCCTTCACGCATATCTTCGGCGGGCGCAGCCATGATCCGGCGATCGAGCTGGCGGAGAAGCTGAAGGAGATCGCACCGGTTCCGATCTCGAAGGTGTTCTACGGCGCCTCCGGCTCCGACGCCAACGACACCCAGGTGAAAATCGTCTGGTATATGAACAATGCCCTTGGCCGGCCGCAGAAGAAGAAGATCATCTCGCGGCTGAAGGGCTATCACGGCGTCACCGTGGCCTCAGCCTCGCTCACCGGCCTGCCCAACAATCATATCGATTTCGACCTGCCGCTGCCGGGCATCCTGCACACCTCCTGCCCGCATCATTATCGCTTCGCCGAGCCTGGCGAGAGCGAGCAGGATTACTCCTCGCGCCTCGCAGCCGAACTGGAGGAGATGATCCTGCGCGAAGGGCCGGACACGGTCGCCGCCTTCATTGCCGAGCCGGTAATGGGCGCCGGCGGCGCGATCACCCCGCCGGATGGCTATTTCGAGAAGATCAACGCCGTTCTCGCCAAATACGACATCCTGTTCATCTCGGATGAGGTCATCACCGGCTTCGGCCGCACCGGCAACATGTTCGGCACCACGACCTATGGCATGAACGTCGACACGATCTCGCTCGCCAAGCAGATCACCTCGGCCTATTTCCCGCTCAGCGCCGTGTTGATGAACGACAAGGTCTACGAGGTCCTCGTCGACCAGAGCCGCAAGATCGGCACCTTCGGCCACGGCAACACCTATGCCGGCCATCCCGTCGGTTGCGCGATCGCGGTCAAGACGCTGGAAATCTATCAGCGCGACAAGATCGTCGAGCACACCCGCAAGGTCTCCCCGACCTTCCTGCGGCGGCTGGAGAAGCTTGCCGAGCATCCGCTGGTCGGCGAAGCGCGCGGCGTCGGTCTGATCGGTGGCGTCGAGATCGTCAAGGACAAGGTGACCAAGGCCCCGTTCGAGACCAAGAAGGGCGTCGGCCCGAAATCGGTCTTCTTCGCGCAGGAAGAGGGCCTGATCACCCGCGCCATGGGCGACCGTGTCGCCTTCTGCCCGCCGCTCGTGATCACCGAGGCCGAGATCGAGGAGATGTTCGACCGCTACGAGCGGGCCCTGAACAAGACGCTCGCCTGGGTCAAGGCCGAAGGCTTGCTCGCGGCCTGAGCCTGCATGCTTAAGGGGAGATTAACCGAAGCGGCGACATGATTGCGATCGAGGCCGAAAAGCCACGAAGAAATCACGATCACGCCGCTTCGTCGTCCCGATCGGACGTCACCTTCCCTGTGTCGACGGCCAGGAACCGCCGGCACCGTGCAACAAGTAAAGTCAGGACCGATGCCTTCCGCCAACAAGCGTCAGACGACGCAACGCAGCGCGAGCTTCCATGATGCCTCGGCCAGAGAGGCCTACGCATCGCACTTCCGCCCGATCGCATTTCGCGCGATCGCCGCGGGAACGAGACGTGCCTCGCCTGCGTCGGACAGGACGGCAGAGAGGAAACCGGCTCATCTTGTGCCGGCCGTTCTCCGCAACGGTTTTGACGATTKACTTGACGACTGCCAGACTGACTTTCGAGACCCTCCATGATTGACCGGCGCAGAGTTCTCCAAACTCTCGCCGGTCTTTTTTTGGCCGGCTTCGGCACTGGCGGCTATGCCTATGCTTGGGAGCCAACCCATCAGCGGGTGACGCACTACCGCTTCACCCCGAATGGCTGGCCCCAGTCAGGCCGCCTCAAACTCGCAATCATCTCGGATCTGCACATTGGCGGGCCGCATATGCCGGTATCGCGTGTGCGCGATATCGTCGCGATGACCAACGAGCTGAATCCGGATCTCGTCCTGCTGCTCGGGGATTTCATTGCGAGCCGGACGCGCCGCGCCTCCGACCCTCCCTATGCCGAATGGGCTATGGCACTCGCCGCGCTCAAGGCGCCGAGCGGGGTCTACGCCGTACTCGGCAACCACGACTGGTGGCAGGACGAACCGACACAAAGGAACCGCAGCGGGCCGACACAAGCGGGCCTTGCGCTCGAAGCGGCCGGGATCACGGTTCTCGAGAATCGGGCGCTGCGCCTGGAGACCGCTGCAGGTCCGCTCTGGCTTGCCGGTCTCGGCGACCAGATCGCCTTCGTCAAACGGTTGCGCGGACAGAAGAATGGCGTCGACGATCTGCCCGGCACCCTCGCCCAGATCGCTGATGATGGCGCGCCCGTCATCATGCTGGCGCATGAGCCGGATGCCTTCGCCCGGATGCCGGCGCGGGTTGCTCTGACCTTGTCAGGCCATACCCATGGCGGACAGGTGAGGCTGTTCGGCTGGTCGCCGATCGTGCCGTCACGCTATGGCAATCGCTACGCCTATGGCCATGTCCGCGAGAACGGGCGCGATCTGGTGGTTTCTGCCGGCCTCGGCACCAGCAAACTGCCGCTCAGGTTCGGAATTCCGCCGGAGGTTGTGCTGGTGGAGCTAGGCTAGGGCATCGGACCGAAAAGTGGAATCCGGTTTTTGGAAAAAACCGATGCTTAARCAAAGAGCTAGATCGCCGCTCCTGCGTCCGAACGGACGCACGGCGATCTAGCGACTGCCGCCGCATGCTCGGATGCCCCGAGCATCTTGCTCCGCTCGATCTGAAATGCTGTCAGACCCTGGCCGGGCGAGGCCCGACCAGAACCGGCGGGGGCCGTCAGACCACCACCACCTTGGTGCCGACCGTGACCCGATTATAGAGGTCGATCACGTCGATATTGCGCATCCGGATGCAGCCGGAAGACGCCGAACGGCCAATGGTCTCGGGCTCGTTCGTGCCATGGATGCGGTAGAGCGTGTCCTTGCCGTTCTGGTAGAGATACAGAGCGCGCGCACCGAGCGGGTTGTCCGGACCGCCCTCCATGCCACCGGCGCGGGGCGCCAGATGCGGCCAGCGCTTGATCATCTCGGCCGGTGGGGTCCAGCGCGGCCACTCGGCCTTGCGCTGCATCGTGGCTTCACCCGTCCAGCCGAAGGCCTCGTCGCCGGTCGCGACGGCGTAGCGAATCGCCTTCTTGTTCGGCAGCACRAAGTAGAGAAACTTCTCGACCGTATCGACCTTGATACTGCCGGGCGGCAGACCGGTCGGGTCCGTGATCTCGTAGGGCAACTGCGTGATCTGGTGCTCGAATTTCGGCACCAACGCGATGTATTCTGCATCGCGCTCGGACAGTGCGGGAGCATTCACGCTCTTGTATTGGCACGCACCGAGAAGGGTCGACAGCGCCAGGGCAACGATTACGGTCTGTTTCATGCCTACCACCAGCGACGCCGCGAACGCGCCATTTATGATGAATGAAAAGTTAATATTCTATTCCCGCCCCGGGGGTTGGGGCGACGTCGAGCTACGCCGCTGCTCTATGCGGCAAACTGACATGGCGCAATGAAGTTCCAGCCGTGATGCGTGTTTCGTCGACTTCGGCCGCGACCGTGGTAATCGCGCAACGGCAGTGCAACATGACGCGCGGCGGCAGGCCCCGCAATGAGGGTGAGAACCAGTGACGACGCTTCTGATTACACACCCGGCGAGCCTCCGGCACCTGACTCCGCCCGGCCATCCCGAGCGCCCGGACCGCATCCGCGTCGTCGAGCAAACGCTCGAAGATGAACGATTCGCCCACCTGGCCCGGGTCGAGGCGCCGCGTGCCGACCTCGACCTCGTCACGCTTTGCCACCCGCGCCAATTCGTAGAGGCATTGATCGCCGCCTCGCCGGTCACGGGACTCGTCGAGATCGAAGCCGACACCACGATGTCGCCCGGCTCGCTGGAGGCCGCGCTGCGCGGCGTCGGCGCTGCCACCCACGCCGTGGACGAGGTGATGCAGGGCAAGGCCAGGAATGCCTTCTGCGCCACGCGCCCGCCCGGCCACCACGCCGAGAGCGTCAAGGCGATGGGTTTCTGCTTCTTCAATCAGGCTGCCATCGCCGCCCGCCACGCCCAGAAGGCGTATGGCGCGGAGCGCGTCGCGATCATCGACTGGGACGTGCATCACGGCAATGGCACGCAGGAGATCTTCTGGAACGACCCGAGCGTGCTTTACGCCTCAACCCATGAGATGCCGCTCTATCCCGGCACCGGCGCCGCCTCGGAACGTGGCGAACACGGCACGATCGTCAATGCCCCCCTGCGCGCGGGCGATGGTTCCGACACCTTCCGGGATGCGTTCGAGACCGCGGTATTGCCGCGTGTCGACGCCTTCCAGCCCGACCTCGTGATCATCTCGGCCGGCTTCGATGCGCATTGGCGCGACCCGCTCGCCAATATCAATCTGGTCGAGAGCGATTTCGCCTGGGCGACCCAGAAGCTGATGGCGATCGCCGATCGTCGCGCCGAGGGCCGCCTCGTCTCGATCCTGGAAGGCGGCTACGATCTCGAAGCCCTGTCGAAATCGACCGCAAGCCATGTCCTGGCACTGATGCGAGGCTAAAGCATCGGCCCGAAAAGTGGATTGCGGTTTTCGGGAAAGCCGATGCAAAGACAAGGGGTTAGATCATCGGACTGGATGCGATGTCCGGTCCGATGATCTAGCCGCCCTTGCAAGTCGCCCAGCGGCGACCCAATCCGGGCAGGGCAGGCATCCCCGGGGGCTGCGTTTCGTCGCGCTGATGGCGGAGCCGCTCACTCCAGCGGCTGCGTCTCCGCGATTTCGATGCCGAAGCCGCTCAGGCCCACGAAGGAGCGCGGCGAGGACGCGAGGTTGACGATCGAGGCGACCCCGAGATCGCGCAGGATCTGGGCGCCGAGTCCGACCTCGCGCCATTGCTGCGAGCGCTGGGCGTCGGAACCCTCCTCGACGCTCTTGATCGGCACGCCGGCGGAGCCGTCGCGCAGATAGATCAGCACGCCGCGACCATCCTGCTGGAAGCGCCGGAGCGCGCACTGGATCGACTTCGCGCCGCCGAGCACATCCGCCACGACATTCGCACGATGCAGTCG
>NZ_JBFTLD010000009.1:0-64168 GCF_056396265.1 Allobosea sp. 05T422_2
GTTCATCACCGGCGGCCTTCTCTTTGGACGGCTTGTGTCGGCTGCTCAGAGCTGGTGGCCGCGCTTGCGCATTTCCTGGCTGAACCGATCGAACAGGAAGTTGCTGGTCTGCAGGGTCCATGGCTGCAGCACGACGAAGATCTCGTCGATCGCCTGCGGACGGAAGGCGTTGTAGCGCTGCCCGACCGGCGACTTGAAGAAGGCGGCGACCTCCTTGAGGTCGKACTCGGTCATCTTCTTCGCGAAGATCTCGCCTGCCGCGGTGATCATCTCCGCGATCTTCTGATCGGATTCCGGCTTCAGCGTATCGATCACCTCATTCAGATCCTTCTGGATCTCGGGACGGGTGGTGCCGACGATCTGGCGGACGCGATCGCGGAACTCGCCGTAAATCGACTCGAAGGACTGTGCGATGCCCGAGGAGATCACGACATCGCGGCCAGCCTGGAGCTGCGAAGCCGTCACCGTGGAGGCCGGAGCCGGGGTCGCAGCCGGAGCCTGGGCCTGCGCAGGCACGGCGAATACAAGCGCCAGACCGACGGCCACGCCGGCGAGGTGGTGACGGAACATTGCGTTGGGCCCCTTCATTATCAGGCTGACTCACACAGCCCGGGCATGACCCTCGCCCGCCCTTCGGCAAGCGAGCCGGTCCACCCGGCGGTTTCGGTATCGCCGCGATCGGCGTGGTGACGTATCCGTCCGGTTCCGGGCGGCGTGGTGCGCGTCTCCTTAGCGCGGATTGCGCCGGAATGGAATCATTCGATCGTGCCGAGAATCTTCAGGCCCGAGCTGCTGGCGAGGATGGCGCAGGAGGCAATGCCGAGGAAGAGCCCGTGCTCGACCACGCCCGGAACGGCGTTCAAGGCGGCGGCGAGCGCCTCGGGCTGTTCGATGCGCCCGAGATGCGCATCAAGGATGAAATGGCCGCCATCGGTGACCAGCGTCGAGCCGTCCGGGCGCAGCCGCAGCTTGATCTCGCCTGCCGCCCCCGATGCCGCGATCGCGGACGCCACGGCGCGACGCGTCGCCTCAAGCCCGAAAGGCACGACCTCGATCGGCAGCGGGAAACGCCCGAGGGTCTCGACCAGCTTGGTGTCATCGGCGATGACGACCATGCGCTTCGAGGCCACCGCGACGATCTTCTCGCGCAGATGGGCTGCTCCGCCACCCTTGATCAGGCGAAGCTGCGGATCGACCTCGTCTGCGCCATCGACCGTCAGGTCGAGCTCCGGCGTCTGATCGAGCGTCGACATCGGGATGGCCAGCGCCATGGCCTGGGCCTGCGTCGCTTCGGAGGTCGCGACGCAGAGCACATCCAGCCCCGCCGCAACGCGAGCGCCGAGCAGGTCGACGAAATGCTTCGCCGTCGAGCCCGTGCCGAGGCCGAGCCTCATGCCTGGGCGAACCAGTTCGAGCGCGCGCGCTGCCGCCTGCTTCTTGAGGTCGTCGGGGCTCATCAGCTTGTCCTGACCTGTCACGCGCCCAGCCCGCCGAGGAGCATGTACTTGATCTCGACGAACTCATCCATGCCGTGGAGGGAGCCCTCGCGGCCGAGGCCGGATTCCTTGACCCCGCCGAAGGGCGCAACCTCGGTGCCGAGGATGGCGGAGTTGATGCCGACCATGCCGTATTCGAGCTCCTCGGCGACGCGGAAGGCGCGACCGAGATCCCGGGTGTAGAAATAGGCGGCGAGCCCGAAGGGCGTGTCATTGGCCATGGCCACGACCTCGTCCTCGCTGGTGAAGCGATAGACCGGAGCGAGCGGGCCAAAGGTTTCCTCGCGCGTCACCAGCATCTTCGTGGTGACGCCGGCAAGCACGGTCGGCTCGAAGAAGGTGCGACCGAGCGCATGGCGCTTGCCGCCGACCACGACCTTCGCCCCATTGGCGACGGCATCGGCGACATGACGCTCGACCTTCTCGACCGCGCGCTCATTGATCAGCGGCCCCTGCACGACACCGATTTCGGCACCGTTGCCGACCTTCATCTTTGCGACTTCGCCGGCGAATTTCGCGACGAAATCGTCATGGATGCCGTCCTGCACGAAGAGCCGGTTGGTGCAGACGCAGGTCTGACCCATGTTGCGGTACTTGGCGATGATCGCGCCCTGCACGGMAGCGTCGAGATCGGCATCGTCAAAGACGATGAAGGGCGCATTGCCGCCGAGCTCGAGGCCAACCTTCTTCACCGTCGAGGCGGCCTGCTGCATCAGGAGCTTGCCGACCGGCGTCGAGCCGGTGAAGCCGATGAAGCGCACGGCCGGGTGCGAGGTCATCACGCCGCCGATGGCCTGCGCATCGCCGGTGACGAGATTGATGACGCCCTTGGGGAAACCGGCCCGCTCGGCCAGTTCGACCAGAGCCAGTGCCGTCAGCGGCGTATCCGGGGCCGGCTTGACCACGAAGGTACAGCCGGCGGCGAGACCGGGAGCGCATTTGCGGGTGATCATCGCGGCCGGAAAATTCCAGGGCGTGATCGCAGCGCAGACGCCGACTGGCTGCTTCTGGACGATGATGCGCGAATTCGGGAAGGGCGAGGGAATCGTCTCGCCATAGATGCGCTTGGCCTCTTCGGCGTAGAACTCGACGAAGGAGGCGGCATAGGCGACCTCGCCGCGCGCTTCGCTCAGCGGCTTGCCCTGCTCGGCGGTCATGATCTGCGCCAGGTCCTCCTGGTTCGCCATGATCAGGTCGAACCATTTGCGCAGGATCACCGAGCGCTCCTTGGCGCTCTTCTTCGCCCAGGGCTTGAAGGCCCGCGAGGCGGCTTCGACCGCAGCGGTGGTCTCATCGGCGCCGAAGCGCGGCACCTTGGCCAGCAGCTCGCCGGTTGCGGGATTGTCGACCGCATCGACGCCCGCGCCGATCCAGGCGCCATCGACATAGCACTGCGATTTCAGGAGCGACGGATCATTCAGCTTCAGCATGGCGGGCCTCGACGCGATTGCGGACATGCCCGGGCCTCTAGCACGAGCGATCGCGTCGCGCCGATTCAAAATGCCGCATGCTGCAGGTGCTCGAAGCGCAGGACGGGGCTATTTCGTCTGCGGTGTACAGACCACCTTGTCGTCGAAGACGTAGCAGATGCTCATCTCGCCGGTGCGAACATTGACGCGGAAGATGCCACCTTCACGCTCGTGGCGCGACGGCATCAGCAGGTAGTCGCTCGGCGCCTGCGGGCCGGCCCCCTCCCCCGCCGGGAAGCAGRCAGTGACGCCGACGCCGCCTTCCTTGAGCTGGAACTGGCAGGCGCCGACCTCGCCGGTGGCGCGATCGACCCTGTAGACACGGTTGAGATCCGTCTGCGGCGCAGGCGCAAACTCGAAGGGCGCGGCCTGAGCGGAGACATGCGGCACGATGCAGGTGCCGAGCGCCAGCAGCGCCCTGAGCACCGACCGGCGGAAGCCGGCGTTTTCAAGATATTCAGACACCACTGCCATCCTTCACGCGAATCAAGGCAAAGATAGCATTGTTGCTGCCTGCCAAGATGACGATCCGGCGCGGCTCGCTTGCCAAACCGGACCAGACCGCCTTTAGAGGCCCAAAGCACCTGCGCACCGGAACCCCGCCCATGAGCTTGCTCCCCATCGTCGTCTTCGATCTCGACGGCACCCTCGCCGAGACCGCGCCCGATATCATGCGCACGCTCAACGTCATTCTCGAGCAGGAAAAGCTCTCGCCCCTGCCGTTGGAACGCGCGCGTGAACTCGTCGGCGCCGGCGCCCGCGCCCTGATCGAACGTGGTTTTCGCGTCTCCGGACGGCCGCTCGACGAAGAGACGCTGGAGCGGCTGTTCCAGGACTTCCTGCGAATCTACGCCGAGGACGTCGCCTCGAACAGCTATCTCTACGAGGGCGTCGTTGCTGCCATGCAGGCCTTGGCGGAGGACGGTTATGCGCTCGCCGTCTGCACCAACAAGCCGATCCTGCACACGCGCCTGATCCTCGAGCATTTTGGCATCAGCGGGCATTTTGCGGCTGTGGCCGGGCGCGACAGCTTCGCCTTCCACAAGCCCGACCCCCGCCACCTGACGCTGACGATCGAAGCCGCCGGCGGTGACCCTAGGCGCGCGGTGATGATCGGCGATTCACGCACGGATATCACCACCGCGCGTGCCGCCGGTATCCCCTCGATCTGCGTTCCCTTCGGCTATACCGATGTCCCGATCGAGGAGCTGGAGCCCGATCTCGTGATCCAGCATTTCGACGAGTTGCACGGCGCCGTGCGGCAGATACTGGAGCCGGCGCCCGCGCTTTGCGCATCGGCGAAATAGCGATCGGCGGGGCTTTGATCGGCTCCGCTGCTGACMGATCAGGTCGGGTGACGCGGCCCGTCGTTGAGGCAAGCAGCGCGATATCTGCGTCACAACTGGATAGCCATGCTGATGCACGCAAAGCGCGCTTTGCACAGATCTCGACAGCGATATGAAGAGGAAAAATGGTGGGCGGCACAGGGATCGAACCTGTGACCCCTCCCGTGTGAAGGGAGTGCTCTACCGCTGAGCTAGCCGCCCGGACCGGCGCTTCTCCTAGTCGCGGACACATGCGCCGTCAAGGCGCAGTTCCGCCAAGCCCGCACGCAGCCGGGGAAATCTCAGCACCGACCCAGCCGCAGTGCTGTAGGAGGCCCTCCCCGCCTCCATCAGGCGGCAACGCCACACAATGCGACATTGCGGCGAATCCCGACAGCTGACTTCGCTGGCGCGGACCGCCAGGCCGCAGAGCACGCGCGTCACCTGCCGCTCACGCCGCGCATATCCGTTGCCMATGGGGAAAGCGCGCCTTTGGCCCTGGAGGGAACAGAGCGGGTCACGTTCCGTTCATCCGCAGCGAGCTATTCACGCCTCGAATCGGAGGACCCATCGATGCTGCTCAGAAAACTGATCCTCACGTCGGCAGTGGTCTCGGCGCTGATCCCGGCGGCAKCGGCGCACGCACAGTATTATGACCCCTATGACCGCCCGCCGCCGCGCTACGGCTATGATCGGGGCTGGGACTACGACCGGCCACCGCCGCCGCGCTACGGCTATGAGCGCCCCTATCGCCAGCCGCGCTATGGCGACATGTGCGTCACCTCCCGCGGCTCCTGCGAAGCGCCGCCATCGCCAAGAGGCGCCCCTTGCCGCTGTTATTTCGACGGTTTCGGCCCCAAGCGCGGCGCCATTCAGTAGAAATCTCGGCGAGATCGCGAGCAAGCCCTGGCTCGCGATCTCGTCAGGTCCGATTGTGTCAGAGCGCGGGCCTTCGGCCCCGGATCACTTGAAACCGATCAGGATGCCGTCTGCCCCAAGCGCAAGCTGCAGACCCTGGCTGCGCGTGTTCAGCTTCATCGTGACGCCATTGCTGTTGCGGAGCCAGACGCTGCCCTTGCCCTGCGCTCCCAGCGCCCAACCCTCGCGCAACTGGACATAAGCCCCCGCGAAGTCCTGCAAGCGGTGAAGGCCGTAGACCGTCCCGGTCGCCGTCATCCGTGAAGCGCCGAAGCCGCCGAAGCCCACACCGCCGACCGTGATGCCGTAGGAACGGCCGCCGAACTTCAGCGTTCCGCCGCCGACCTCGCCGGAGCCGATGAAGGCAACCTGGACCTGCTGGATGCGGACCGAGCCTGTCGGCGGACCGAGCGTCCGCTGCTGGGCAGCAGCCGGTGCGGCGGCCGAGGCGATGGCAAGGAAAACTGCAGCAAGGACAGACGACCCGATCGGCATCGAGCGAACTCCTTCGCTGGACTGGTTTGCTCAGACTGTCAGAGTGTGTCCGCGATGCGGGATCGCGTCCATTGCGCCGGCTTCGCGGTCAGGGGAAATCCCCTGCAGGGGCGCGCTTGAACATGGTCTCGATATCCCGCACCGCGTCGGCATAGCGGATGACATTTCGCTGGTTTTCGAAGGAGAGCGACCGGTAAAGCCCGACGAGCGCTTGCTCCTCAGCGGAAACCTGCATCAGACGACCGCCCTCGCGCGTTGCGCACCATCCACCGGCCCCTTGCACGGCTCGGACACAGGAATTCCCTATGGCGGTTGCAGATGAAGCAACTACGCGCGAACACCCGATTGGTTTCAGCCTCGCCCCGGCACGGCAGCAGGCGCGTCCCTCGAACACCTGATCATGCCCGGTCGCGGGGCCGACGATTCCGGCGCCAGATGGCCAATGTCGGCCAGAAGGCCGCGAGCGCCACGAAGACCGTCAGCAGGAGAAGCGCGACCACCATCTGAACAAAGTCGAAATTGGGAGCGCTGGGAGCAACGAACCAAGCGGCGACGATCCCGGCCAAGGCCAGCAATGCCTGAATGATCCAGTTGAACATCGTTAGGCCCTTCCGCAGACTTGTCCGGTCAAACACAGGTTCCGGACCCGAGACGGATTGTGACCGAGACGGGCGGGATGTGTCGAGCAATCAGTGCGCCCATGCGATACAGAGCCATGCCGATCCGCCCAACCCCTCGAACTGTGATCGCAGACGCCTTTGAGGCCGCGGCTGATAWCCTGCCGCGCCTGTTGCGGCGGCTCGGCGGGGCGGCAACGGCCTGTCCGCGGCGGCGTCACCGCCATCTGGTCCCAGTGACATGCCTCGCAGGCGCGCTGCTCGCGTGTCCGGCCTTGGCAGCGCCGGAGGAGCCAGCCTCCTCCGGAATCGACCAGGCCCTCTGCCGGCTGATCGACGAAGCGGCGCGGGGCCAGGGGGTTCCGGCCGCCTTCCTCACCCGGCTGATCTTTCAGGAATCGAGCTTTCGCCCGGGCGTCACCAGCCCGGCAGGAGCCCAGGGCGTGGCGCAGTTCATGCCGGGCACGGCGCGCGAGCGCGGCCTGCTCGACCCGTTCGACCCGGAGCAGGCCGTGCCGAAGGCTGCCCATTTCCTGGCGGAGCTGCGCCAGCGCTTCGGCAATTGGGGACTTGCCGCCGCCGCCTATAACGGCGGCCCGAACCGGGTCGCATCCTGGCTCGCCGGTCGCGGCGGCCTGCCATTCGAGACTGAGAATTATGTGCTCTCGATCACTGGCGTCGCCGCCGAGACCTGGGCCGAGGATGCGCGCGCGGCCGTGAACGGCGACGGGCGCGACCGCCCTGCCCGGCGCGCAACGCGAGACGAAACCTCGTTCTGCGCAACGACGGTCGTGGCGATCCGCGCCGGCAGCAAGCCGCTCGAGCTGCGCGAGGCGCCCTTCGCGCCATGGGGCGTGCAATTGGCCGGAAACTTCTCGAAGGCACGCGCGCTGGCGTCTTTCCAGCGGGCGAGCGAGAAGCACCGGACGATCATTGCCGAGCTGCAACCGATGATCATCGGCACACGGCTGCGCAGTCGCGGGACGCGGGCCTTCTATCGGGTGCGGCTGCCAGCCGCCACACGAACCGAGGCAACCGCGCTGTGCCGTCGCATCMAGGCGCAGAACGGGGCCTGCGTCGTGCTCAAGAGCTGAGCGGCCAAGTTTATGTTGCAGGTGCGCAACGCGGCGGTCGAAAGCCCGTGCCTCGCGTCGATGTGATGCCACAATGATTGCACGCCAAACGTGAGTCTGACAGGAGATTGAGGAGATGTTGACTTTTTCCGGTCAACTTCATGTCCGCGCGAATCCACGCCCTGAGGTCCCGATGAACCGCTCTTTCCGAATGGCCATGTTCGCAGGCTTGGGCCTGATGGCTGCCGCGTCGACTGCCAATGCCTATGAGATCGATCCGCTGACGCGCCAGCCATTGATGCAGAACCCTGAGGCCGCCAAGGCGCAGGCTACCGCCATTCCCCGCGAGATCGTGTCCTATGACACCCGGCAGCGGCCCGGCACCATTGTGATCAACACGACCGAGCGCCGACTCTATTTCGTGCTGCCCGAAGGCAAGGCCGTGCGCTATGGCGTCGGCGTCGGCCGCCCCGGCTTCGACTGGTCCGGCTCGCAGGCCATCACGCGCAAGGCGGAGTGGCCGACCTGGACCCCGCCGTCGCAGATGCTGAAGCGGCGCCCCGACCTGCCGCGCTTCATGCCCGGTGGCCCGGAGAACCCGATGGGCGCCCGCGCCATGTATCTCGGCTCGACCCTGTATCGCATCCATGGCTCGAACGAGCCGGAGACGATCGGCCAGGCCGTGTCGTCGGGCTGCATCCGCATGCTGAACGATGATGTGATCGACCTTTACGAGCGCACCAAGGTCGGCACCCGGGTCGTCGTCGCCCGCTGAGCGACCCGCTTCCCTGGATAAGGAAGGCCGGCCTCGTGCCGGCCTTTTTCTTGTTCGAGCCGGGCGGTCCTGACCGCGCCGGTTCGGAAGCCGGTCACCTCCGTCTGACAGGCTCCCGCGACAGCCCCTTGGCGGCGAGAGCGTCGAGATAGGCCTGCGTYTTCTCCTGCGCATGCTCGCCGAGCTCGCGCAGATAGTCCCAGGCAAAGATGCCGGTATCGTGCATGTCGTCGAAGGAGAGCTTGAYGGCGTAGTGGCCGACGGGGTCGACGCCGATGATMTCGACCTCGGCCTTGCCCGGCACCGTCTTCTTCTGGCTCGGGTCATGGCCCTGGACTTCGGCGGACGGGCTTTCCACCCGCAGCAGCTCGGCCGCCAGCGCGAAGCTCGCGCCGTCCTCGAAGGCAATGTGGAGGGTGCGCCGATCCTTGGAGAGGCGGATTTCGGTGGGCCAGGCTGACATCTTCGTTTTTCACCAAGGGGATGTGACGATCGCAGCTATTGACGCCACGCACGCCAGTGCCAATGTCTGAACATGATATAGCTATGCGGCTGCCACCACGCACGTGCGAGCAGCGGATGGTGGAAACGCTGTAGAGACGAAACCAGAGTGCTGATCGACTCCCACAAGCCCGTGATGCGCCCGCCGCTGATCGATCCGTTCGGCCGGGAGATCAGCTATCTGCGCATCTCCGTGACGGATCGCTGCGATTTCCGCTGCGTCTACTGCATGTCCGAGGACATGACGTTCCTGCCCAAGCGCGATCTGCTGACGCTGGAAGAGGTCGACCGGGTTGCGACCGCCTTCGTGGCGCGCGGCACCCGCAAACTGCGCATCACCGGCGGCGAGCCGCTGGTCCGGCGCGACATCATGAACCTGTTCCGCTCGCTCTCGCGGCATTTGACCAGCGGCGCGCTTGATGAGTTGACCCTGACGACCAACGGCTCGCAGCTGGAGCGCTATGCGAGCGAGCTCGCAGCCTGCGGCGTGCGGCGCATCAATGTCTCGCTCGACACGCTCGATCCGGACAAATTCCGCGCGATCACGCGCTGGGGCGATCTCGGCAAAGTGCAGCGCGGTATCGAGGCTGCGCGCGAGGCCGGGCTCAGGGTCAAGATCAATGCGGTGGCCCTGAAGGGCGTCAACGAGGATGAGATCGAGGGCCTGATGCAATGGGCCCATGGACTCGGCATGGACCTCACCTTGATCGAGGTGATGCCGCTMGGCGAGATCGAGCCCGGACGCATCGACCAGTTCCTGCCGCTCTCGATCGTCCGCGCGAGGCTGATGGACCGCTATACGCTCGACGACGATCCCTATCGTACCGGCGGCCCGGCGCGCTATGTCCGAGTTCGCGAGACCGGCGGGCTGCTCGGCTTCATCACGCCGATGACCCATAATTTCTGCGAAAGCTGCAACCGGGTGCGCCTGACCTGCACCGGCACTCTCTACATGTGCCTTGGCCAGGAGGACGCCGCCGATCTGCGCGCCGCCGTGCGCGCCTCCGGCGACGATGCCCTGCTCTACCGTGCCATGGACGAGGCGATCTCGCGCAAGCCGAAGGGCCATGACTTCGTCATCGACCGAAGGCATGCCCGCCCTGCCGTCAGGCGCCATATGAGCGTGACGGGGGGCTGACGGTCGGCGCGCGCAGCCGAATGTGCCAGACTTGTCTCCAGCGGCAATAACCTGCGCCCCCTGTCGCCCAAGCGGGCAACTCCCGACGATCCGGAAGCGCGACCTGCGGCCTGCGGTTATCCACGGGGACGGCCTGTCATCCCCGCCGGCTGGCTCAGGTCGGGGCCGGCCGGTCTCAAAGACGTCGCAGCTCAGTGGCTTTGATACCACGCGAGAGCATCTGCCTCCGCCTGTCTGATCCACGCATCCTTGCAGTCGCCATAAGCGTGGGAGTCGTCGGGGTGCCGGCTCCGGCAGTCCGCCTTTACGCGATCATAGGCGGCTGCGATGTCGGGACGGGCCCGGAGATAATCGCGGAACGCCAGGTGTCGCGTGATCTCCGGGGAGCCTTCGGGATAGCAATGGAGCTGGACGAGCCTGCGCCCCGTCTCCGTATCGGCTTTCGTAAGGTAGCGCCGGCCGGCCAAGCCAAGCTCTCCCCACCATTCGTATCCGAGCGTTTCCAGCTCGCCTTGCCGGGCATCGAGCGCAGCCAGGCTCCCGACCACTGGCAGAAGGTCCAGGATCGGCTTGGCGTGAATGGCCGGGATCGCTGTCGAACCGACGTGATGAACGATGAGCAGGCATGGCCCGATCGCCTCCGCAAGACGTTGCGCCTCGCGCCCGGCGAGATCGGACCAATGGGGATCATGGGGGTGCAGTTCAACTGTGATGGGCGGCGGCATGCCAGTGCTCTTCCATTCAGGGCAGAGCTCTTTCTACGATGCCGCTGCCCGGCGCAAGGACGAGCACGTTGAGGGAACCGGTCACTCTCCAGGTGGCTGCGGAGCGCCCCGGCCTCCTACATCCGATAGGCCATCCGCACACCGCCCCAATGCCGGCCATTCACGCGGAGCGGCGCGTCGACCTCGCGCATGAGCTGGGTGACATCGCCCATGTCGCGCCGGTAGGACTGGACGAGGAAGGGGCGCACGGAGCGGGCCGACATGATGCCGGCGCGATCGTGGAACATGCGGCGGTTGCGGCTATGCGGCGCGTTCCAGGCAGGATCGCCCTTGCGCTGCGGATGGGCGAACTCGGGGTGGTGCACCGGAATATAGCCGTTGCGATCGATCGGCAGGGCGAAGACCAGCCGCGGATCGCTGGCCAGTTCCTCGGCGAGCGCCGGCGGCAACAGCGCCTCAAGGGCCGGCAAGGCGCTGTTGGTGTATTGCTGCGGCTCGGTCTCCGGCACGGGCAGATAGTTGACGTCAAAGAGCTGGGCCTCGGACAGCTTCCCATCCCGCAGTGCCTGCTCGAAGAGCGTGCCCAGGCGAACCGCGAAGAGCTGCGCGCGCTCGATCAGCGGCCGATAGGATTCTTCGATCTCGTCGAGCAGACGGCGCAGGGGCTCATGCTCCCTGACGGTCGCTTCGCCGAAGGCGACATGCAGGCCGAGCTGGCTCGACGCCATCAGACGGCAGGCCAAAGGCGGCAGGCCAGCGATGGTGATCGTCCCGCCCGTGCCTGGGCGGATGCCGGGATCGGACTGGGCGAGCAGCAGCGTTCCACCCAAGCCGAGGTCGATCGTCTGCGCGTTGAAGGTCGTGGCGCCGAAGTGTCCCTCGACCGGATACTCCGCAGGGAACCTGTCATGCTGGCGGCGGTCGGCGAAGACGGTGTGCCGCAGCAATGGCACGAAGCGCCCCATCAGTCCTTCGGCCTGGCGCGCGCCATCCGACATGGCGGCGCGCGCCTCGGCGCTGCGGGCCGCTGCGCCCAAGGCCATTTCGTCGATCTCACCGACCTGCCGGGAAACCGTATCGATGAAGCGGGCCGTCTCGTCGGCGCTGCGCGACAGTTCCGAGGCCGCTGCTGCCTGCTCGAGCGAGGCGCTGCCGATCGCCGCGATCACCGGATTGACGTCCCGCACCATTTGCAGCGCATCATTGACGATCGCGGCCGAGCCCTGGGCCGTCTGGGTCAGCCGATCGACACGGTTGCGGATATGGTCGACCGCGTCGCGCACCTCGATGGAAAGCGCCTTCACTTCCTGGGCAACCACGCCGAAGCCGCGRCCGGCCTCGCCGGCGCGCGCCGCTTCGATGGTCGCATTCAAGGCAAGCAGATTGGTCTGGCGCGCGATCTCGGCAATGGAATCGACGATGCTGCGGATCTCGACCGTGGCGGAGGCGAGGCCTGTCATCATGTGCGTCGCCTCGCCGGCACGCATGGCCGCCGCCTCCAGCATGTCGCGCGCGCCATTCATCGAGCTGCCGACCTGCTCGGCCGCGTCGGAGACCTGCTGGGTGGCGGTCGCGAGCGCGCTCGAATTCATGCTGGCCGTCTCGGCCGCCTGCCTCAGATCGCCGGTACGCCTGTGAATGCCGATCGAACCACCCTCGGCCTGGCTCGATGTATGCTCTGCCTCATAGAGGCGCCCGGTGAGGCGTCGCAGGGCGGCAACGACATCCTGCTCGAGCGCATTGACGGCTTCGCGGATCGAGGCATCGTCGAGCGGATCKGGAAGTTCGATCGCTTCTGCCGGCGACGTCGGCTCCGCAGTGGCGACAGGCCCGGCTGCAACGGCACGGTCTTGGGTGCCCAACCAGCGCCGGACCCTTTCGCGAAACATCAGCCAATCCCGGACAGCGCAAAGTCGAACCTTTATGGTCGGGCAATGTTAACAAAGCTTCTCCCGAAGCCACGACTTGCCCAAACGAGAGGCCGAAAGCGCGCAGGGCCATGCGCCGGAAGCGGGATTCGCCGTCCCGGACCGGCATGGACCCGATGCGAGGCTGCAGCTAAAGCTCTGATCATCCGCATTGCCCTCCCCCAGGCCAGCCCATGACCAGTCATAGCTACGACGTGATCGTTGCCGGTGTCGGTGCCATGGGCTCCGCCGCCTGCTGGCATCTCGCGCGGCGCGGACTGAAGGTCCTTGGCCTCGAGCGCTTCGACCTCGGCCATGCGATGGGCTCGTCGCATGGCATGACGCGGATCATCCGCCTCGCCTATTTCGAAGGCTCGCATTACGTGCCGATCGTCCGGCGCGCGCATCAGCTCTGGTCCGAGACCGGCGCGGAAGCGGGCATGCAGTTGCTGCACGTCACCGGTTCGCTCGATCTCGCCCCCGAAGGCGCCGGGCCGGTCGAGTCCTCGCTGCGCTCCTGCCTCGACCACGGGTTGACGCATGAGGTGCTCTCGGGCCAGGAGATCGCGCGCCGTTTCCCTGGCTTTCAGCTGCCGGCGGGACATGTCGGTCTCTGGCAGCCCGATGGCGGGTTCGTCGCCTCCGAGAAGGCGATCTATGCCCATGTCGGCCTCGCCCAATCGCGTGGCGCCGAGATCCGGACCAATGAGCCGCTGCTCGACTGGGCGCCGACAGCGCAAGGCGGCGTGGTCGTTCGCACCGAGCGCGGCACCTATTCCGCTGGCCGGCTGGTGATCACCTCCGGCGGCTGGATCGCCGACGCGGTCCCGGCATTGGCTGCGAATGTCTCGACCGTGCGGCAGGCCATCGGCTGGTTCACGACGCGACGGCCGGAGCTGTATCGTCCGGGCGCCTTCCCCGTCTTCATCCTCAGTGTCGAGGAAGGCACCTTCTACGGCTTTCCGCTCTACGAGCATCCCGGCTTCAAGCTCGGCGGCCCGCATTTCGGGCGCGAGCCGATGGATCCGCGCGAGCCGGACCGCACGCCGAGCCCGCGCCAGGTGGCGCTGATCCGCGATTGCCTCGCCCGCTACCTGCCCGATGCCGCCGGAGAACCGCTCAGCCTCAAGGGCTGCGTCTACACGGTGACGCCGGACGAGGATTTCGTAATCGACGCCGTGCCGGGCGTCCCGCAGGCCGTGTTCGCATCCGCCTGTTCCGGCCATGGCTACAAATTCGCCAGCGCTATCGGCGAAATCCTCGCCGACCTCTCCACCACCGGCCAATCCGCTTTCGATCTCAAACCCTTCTCGCTCAGCCGCTTTCCGGAAGCGTGAGCCGCCGCGAGCCCGGCGCAGAACTTCTGCGCGACGGCCTCTCGACGCCACCAGGACCTTGCCTTGGCCAGTTCAGCCGAAAACCGTCGCGGAATCATCGCCATGCTGCTGGCGATGTTTCTCTTCACCTGCAACGACGCGCTCATGAAGCTGGCACGTGAAGTCTACCCCGTCGGGCAGGCGATCTCGCTGCGGGCCGTCTTTGCGGTGACGACGGCCCTCGCCATGATCTGGATGATGGGCGAAGGCCGCAAGCTCGGCGAAATGTTCAGGCCGCTGGTCCTGCTCCGCGGGATGATAGAGGCCGCAATCGCCCTGATCTTCATCTGGTCGGTGGCCAAGCTCCCACTCGGGAACATCACCGCCATCCTGATGGCCTCACCGCTCATCATCCTCGTCCTCGCGGTGGCGCTCGGCATCGAGAAGGTCGGCTGGCGCCGGACGGTTGCCGTCGCGGTCGGCTTTATCGGCGTGCTGGTCGTGATCCGGCCGACGCCCGAGCATATGAACATCGCCGCGATTGCGGCCCTCGTCAGCGCGATATTGGCGGCGGTTCGCGATCTGGTTACCCGCAGGATTGGCAACCACGTCCCTTCGACGGTGATTTCGTTCACGGCGACGATCATCGTCGGCCTCTCCGCCTTCGCACTCGGCTTCTTCGAGACCTGGGTGCCGGTCCAGCGGATCGAGACCGTCTATGTCGGCGGCGCGGCCGTGCTGGTTTCGCTTGGCAGCTTCTGCATCGTCAACGCCTTCCGGAACACCGATGTCGGGGTCGTCACCGGCTACCGCTATTCCGGCGTCGCCTTCGCGGTGCTGATCGGGCACCTGCTCTGGGGCGAGATTCCGGACGCCTGGGCCGTCACCGGCATCGCGCTGATCGCCGGCAGCGGCCTCTACACCCTGCATCGCCAGCGCGTCGTTCCCAGTGCCAAGCTCAAGATCGAGGGTGGCCCTGCGTCATGAGCGGCCAGCCTGTTGCAGCGAAGCCCGCCCTGCTCGTCCTGGTCGCGATCTCGACCCTGCAGCCGATCGCCMTCAACCTTCTCGCGCCTGCGACACCAGCCGTGGCGCGCCATTTCGGCACGAACTACGCAACGATCCAGCTCACGCTGACGCTGTATCTCGTCTCTGTCGCGCTGATCCAGTTGCTGATCGGCCCGCTCTCGGACCGCTTCGGGCGGCGGCCCTGCGTCAATGGCGGGATCATCGTCTTCATTCTCGGCTCGATTCTCGGAGCATTGGCCCCCACCACGGAAGTCCTGCTGGCGGCGCGCGTGCTGGAGGGCGYTGGTGCCGGTACGACCTTCGCGCTCGCCCGGGCCATCATCCGCGACAGCGCCCATCGCGACGAGGCAGCGAGCCAGATCGCCAGCGTCACCATGGTCATGGTGGTGGCGCCGATGATCGCACCCTATCTCGGCGGCCATATCGAAACCTGGTTCGGCTGGCGGATGATCTTCTGGGCAATGACCGCAGCCGGCGTGCTCGTTCTCCTGCTGACGGCGGCCCGATTGCCGGAAACCGCTCCGAATGTCGGCATCAGGACATCGCTGCTCGGCGTCTTCCGCTCCTTCCCGCTCCTGGCGCTCGACCGGGAGTTCATCGTCAACGTCATCGCGCTTTCGATGACATCGGCCGCGTTCTTCGCCTTCGTCGCCGGAGCCCCCTTCATCGTCGTCGAGACGATGGGCCGGGGCTCGGATGTCTATGGCGCCTACTTCATCCTGAGCGCGTTCGGCTACATGGTCGGGAATTTCGCGATGTCGCGGCTCGCGGTCAGGCGCGGGGCCGCTCCCCTGGTGCGGCTTGGCCTGATCATCTCCGTGGTGATGATGAGCATCGCGATGGTGTTCGCGATGAGCGATTACTGGACGCCGCTGACCCTGTTCCTGCCGCTGGCGATCAGCTCGGTCGGCAATGGCTTGACGATTCCCGGTGCGGCAGCTGCAGCGCTGTCCGCCAAACCCGAACTTGCCGGCTCCGCAGCCGGGCTGATGGGAGCCATCCAGCTCGGTGTCGGTGCGTTGGCCACGATCGTGATCAGCTGGCTTGTCATACTTTGGCCGCAGTCCCTGATCGCCACGATGTGGCTGATGATGGCGATCGGGCTATTTTCCTTGCGTTTCAGCGGCTTCCGGCGACACAGCTGATCCCCAGCCTGTCGCCCTGCGTAATCTTGTGCTGCCCCAKACCTTCGTATAACCAGCGCTTAACCAGCGCGACATGGCCCTCATGCGTCGCGTGCATTCATAATCTGGGAGAGCGGGTGTGCAGGGACTTCTCAAGGTCAGCCGCATCATCGACGCGATCAACAGTCAGATCGGCAAGAAAGTTGCCTGGCTGATCCTGCTGGCAGTCATCGTCGCAGCGGTGAATGCGATTATCCGCAAGATGTTCAACATGTCGTCGAATGCCTGGCTCGAGCTGCAATGGATGCTGTTCGGCGCCGTCTTCCTGATGTGCGCCTCCTGGACGCTGCAGGTGAAAGAGCATATCCGCATCGACATCCTGAACAGCCAGTTGCCGAAGCGCGTTCAGCAATGGATCGACCTTCTCGGTCATCTCCTGTTCCTGCTGCCGTTCTGCGCGCTGATGATCTACCATTCCTGGCCGTTCTTCTGGCGCTCCTACGCGGTCAATGAGCAGTCGCTCTCGGCCGGCGGCCTGCCCCAGTGGCCCGCCAAGGGGCTCCTGATCGTCGGCTTCTTCATGCTGTTCTGCCAGGGCATTTCGGAGGTCATCAAGCAGATCGCGATCATGCGCGGCCTCCTGGAGGACGAAGAGACGTTGCGTGGCCATGCGGCCGCTGCGGAAGCGGAAGCGCAACGCCTGCTGGATCAAGCCAAGGCCCAGGGCCTGGCTTCGTGAGCAACCCAGAAGAACTCCGGAAACCGCCGATGACCGCCTCCCGCTTCGCGCGCGCARCCGGGCTTTTGCTCGCGCTCACCCTGACTGCCTTCTTCAGCCTGCATATGGGCGATGCCCATGCCGCGGGGATCGGGGATTTTCTGCGCGTCAACATGGCGCCGGTGATGTTCGCCGCCCTCGTGCTCTTCCTCCTGCTCGGCTACCCCGTCGCCTTCGCACTCGCCGCCAACGGTCTGCTCTTCGCGCTGATCGGCATCGACCTCGGCATGTTCCAGGAGAACTTCCTGCAGGCGCTGCCGGAACGCATCTACGGCACGATGAACAATGACGTGCTGCTCGCCATTCCCTTCTTCACCTTCATGGGATTGGTGCTCGAGCGCTCGGGCATGGCGGAAGACCTGCTCGACACCATCGGCCAGCTCTTCGGCCCGATCCGCGGCGGCCTCGCCTATGCCGTGATCTTCGTTGGCGCCCTGCTCGCCGCCACGACCGGTGTCGTTGCCGCCTCCGTCATCTCGATGGGCCTGATCTCGCTGCCGATCATGCTGCGCTACGGCTATGACCGCCGACTCGCCTCGGGTGTGATCGCAGCGTCCGGAACGCTGGCGCAGATCATCCCGCCTTCGCTGGTTCTGATCGTGCTTGCCGACCAGCTCGGCCGGTCCGTTGGCGACATGTATGAGGGCGCCTTCATCCCAGGCCTCGTCCTCGCCGGGCTCTACGCCGGTTACGTCTTCCTTGTCACCATCGTCTACCCGAAGCGCGCTCCCGGCCTGCCGCCAGAGGCACAGACCCTGCGCGACGCCGACGGCAAGACACGCCGGTTCTCGCTGCTGGTTGTCGCGATCATCTCCTTCTGCGTCGCCTACGCCTATATGAAGCTCTATACCAAGGTCGATGCCGGGGCCGATTTCGTCGTGCTGACGATGTCGATCATGGTTGGCGTCTCGCTRGTCATCGCGCTGATCAACAAGATGCTGGGGCTCAAGCTGCTGTCGCGCATGACCGAGCAGGTCATCTTCGTGATGGTGCCGCCGCTGGCGCTAATCTTCCTCGTGCTCGGGACGATCTTCATCGGCGTCGCGACACCGACCGAAGGCGGCGCGATGGGCGCGGCGGGTGCGATCCTGCTCGCCTTCAGCAAGCGCCGCCTCTCCTTCGAGCTGCTGAAGCAGGCGACGGAGTCGACGGCCAAGCTCTCGGCCTTCGTGCTCTTCATCCTGGTCGGCGCGCGCGTGTTCTCGCTGACGTTCTACGGCGTCAACGGCCATGTCTGGGTCGAGCATCTGCTGGTCKGGCTGCCCGGCGGCGCGACGGGCTTCCTGATCGTCGTCAACGTGATGGTCTTCCTGCTGGCCTTCTTCCTGGATTTCTTCGAGCTGGCCTTCATCGTGGTGCCGTTGCTCGGCCCCGCGGCCGAGAAGCTCGGCATCGACCTGATCTGGTTCGGCGTTATCCTGGGCGTGAACATGCAGACGAGCTTCATGCACCCGCCCTTTGGCTTCGCGCTGTTCTTCCTGCGTTCGGTCGCGCCCAAGCACCGCTACAAGGACAAGGTCACGGGCCTGCAGATGGAGCCCGTCACCACCGGCCAGATCTATTGGGGCGCCGTGCCCTTCGTGGTGATCCAGTGCATCATGGTGGCGCTCGTCATCATCTTCCCGAAGATGGTGATGCACTACAAGGCGTCGGCCATTCAGCTCGACCAGAAGTCGATCGACAAGCAGTTCGACTCGATCCAGATCCCGGGACTGGGCGGCAGCATGCCAGGTCTCGACCTCAACGCCCCGCCGACGCTCAACCTCAAATAGGCGCCGGTCAGCCGAAACAAAAAGGGCKGGGAGCGATCCCCGCCTTTTTTCATGTCCGTACGGCAGCGCTTGGGATCAGCGATAGAAGCTGTCGCCGAACAAGCCCCGGTCGGATTGAACCTTGCCGCGGACGATCGCGCGCACGGGCCCGAGGGTGGACTCGCCGCGTGCCTCGAGCTGGGCCGTGGCACCGACGGCAGAGCCATAGCGATTATCGGAGCGCTTGCCGAATTCGGCCCGAACCGAGCCGCCCGCGCGCACGCAGAAAGAGGAACCATCGACCCTGACATAGCCGGGGCCATATTCCKGGCAGGGACGCGTCGCCTTATCCAGCTTGGGTGCAGGCAGCTTGGCCGACGGGACGCCGCGGCCAGGGAGGGGCTCGCCGATCGACTGAGCCGCGGCGGGGACCGTTGCAGCGAACACGGCGAGCAGACCGACAATCAGACGCGGCATTCGCAAGACTTCCCGAACAAATGCGCAAGCGGCGCGCAAGGCGTGACCAGCCCTGAGTCTAGCCCGCAAGCGCGGCAAAGCAATGGCCGGCCGCCGCCCCATTGGCATGCCCGGCGGATGCGAAAAACCCCGGCCTCGCGGCCGGGGTCCGACAGGGATCGAGTTCGCCGGTTTCCCGGCGGGTCGCTCTCTTCAGAGCTGGTTGGCCGCGCGCGCGCGGATCAGAAAATTGTCGAAGCTGTATTCGGCGATCTGGAACCAGAGATATTCGTCGCCGCGGAAGGCCGACATCGCCTCATAGACCTTCTTGAAGTCGGGGTTCTTGGCTGAGGTCTCGGCATAGACCTCCTTGGATGCCTTGAGGCAGGCTTCCATGATCTCCTGCGAAAACGGTCGCAATTGTGCACCGGCGCCGACGAGACGCTTCAGGGCCGCGGGATTCCTGGCATCGTATTTGGCCTGCATGTCGACATTCGCCAGTGCCKCCGCCGTGGTCAGCACCGATTTGTAGACCTTCGGCAGCGATTCCCACTTCGCCTGGTTGATGAAGAAATGCAGCGCAGCGCCGCCTTCCCACCAGCCCGGATAGTAATAGAACGGCGCAACCTTGTTGAAGCCAAGCTTCTCGTCATCGGCCGGGCCGACCCATTCGGCCGCGTCGATCGTGCCCTTTTCCAGCGCCGGATAGATGTCGCCACCGGCGATCTGCTGCGGCACGACGCCAAGCTTGCTCATGACCTGTCCGGCGAAGCCGCCGATGCGCATCTTCACGCCCTGCATATCGGCGACGGTCTTGATCTCCTTGCGGAACCAGCCGCCCATCTGGCAGCCGGTATTGCCACCGGGAATCGCGTAGATGTTGTGCTTCTTGTAGAATTCGTTGAGCAATTCATTGCCGCCGCCATGGTAGAACCAGGCATTCTGCTGGCGCGCATTGAGGCCGAACGGCACCGCAGTGCCGAAGGCGAAGGTCGGATCCTTGCCGACATAGTAATAGGAAGCGGTGTGGCACATCTCGACAGTGCCATTGGTCACCGCATCGGCGGCCTGCAGGCCGGGAACGATTTCGCCGGCTGCGAAGACCTGGATCTGGAAATTCCCGTCGGTCGCTTCCGACACGGCCTTCGCGAGAATCTCGGAAGCGCCGTAGATCGTGTCGAGGGATTTCGGGAATGACGAGGTCACTCGCCATTTCAGCTCAGGCATAGGCTGGGCGATGGCCGGGCTGGCAATGGCGCCAGCGGCAGCCCCCGCCCCGGCAACCTTCAAGAAATGGCGACGCTTCATCTGGATTTTTCTCCCCTCAGAGACGTTCAGCGGCACCGGTTGATCCGGCTTTGCGCGCGCGCTCCAGAAAAGCAGGTCCTGTGATCCGCGCAAGTGGAAAGCATGCCCCCTATGCATTTTTTGCAGGATAGTACTTTCGTCGCAGGGGAAAGCGAGTTCCGTCAAACAAGACCGGCCMGCCTGCCCCGAAGGGAAGACCGATCTCGCGCGAACGACCAAAGAAAAAGCCCGGCTTGCGCCGGGCTTTCGCGTTGATCTCGACCGAGAAGATCTCAGTCGATGTTGCCGATCTCAGCGCGCGCGCGAACGCACCTGGAAGACGTCGAAGGTCAGTTCCGCGACCTGCCACCAGAGATACTGGTCCGAGCGGAAAGCGGTCATCGTATCGATGGCCTTCTTGAAGTCCGGGTTCTTGGCCGAGATCTCGGCGTAGAGTTCGTTCGTGGCCTTGAGGCTGGCTTCGAGGATCTCCTGCGAGAACGGGCGCAGCTGTGTGCCGGCACCGACCAGGCGCTTCAGCGCCGGCGGGTTCACGACATCATAACGCGCGCCCATCTGCGTGTTGGCATAGGTGCAGGCGGCGGTCAGGGCTGCCTGGTAGGCCTTGGGAAGGGCGTTCCACTTCTCCAGGTTGACGAAGGCATGGACCGTCGGCCCGCCTTCCCAGAAGCCCGGATAGTAGTAGTACGGCGCGACCTTGGAGAAGCCGAGCTTCTCGTCGTCATAGGGGCCGACCCACTCGGCGCCGTCGATCGTGCCCTTTTCCAGCGCCGGATAGATGTCGCCACCGGCGAGCTGCTGCGGCACGACGCCGAGCTTGGCCAGAACCTGGCCGGCGATACCGCCGATGCGCATCTTCAGGCCCTGAAGATCGGCAACGGTCTTGAATTCCTTGCGGAACCAGCCGCCCATCTGCGCGCCGGTATTGCCGCAGGGCAGGCCGTAGATGTTGAACTTCTTGAAGAACTCGTTGAACAGCTCATTGCCGCCGTTCTGATAGAGCCAGGCATTCTGCATGCGGGCGTTGAGACCAAACGGCACCGATGCGGGAATCGCGAAGGTCGGATCCTTGCCGACATAGTAATAAGAGACGGTGTGCGCCATCTCGATCGTGCCGTTGGTGACGGCATCCGCCGCCTGCAGGCCGGGAACGATTTCGCCCGCCGCGAAGACCTGGATCTGGAAATTGCCGTCGGTCAGTTCGGAGACCATCTTGGCCATGATCTCGGCGCCGGCATAGATCGTGTCGAGAGACTTCGGGAAGCTCGACGCCAGGCGCCATTTCACTTCCGGTTTCGACTGCGCAACGGCCGGCATGGCGACAGCGGAGGCCGCAGCGCCARCAGTGGCGGCCTGAATAAATTGACGACGCTTCATTATGGACATCTCCTCGGATTTCGACTTTGCGATGCGCAGGCGGGTTCGGTCCCGTTACGGCGAAGTTTCAAGGATCATTCTGGCTAGGAATGCAGTCGATCTTGCGGGCATGTTTGGTTGATCCAAACTTTCATTCCTGCCGCCGATCCGCGCCTGCACAAGATTTGCGCAGCTCTCCCCAAACATCGCATCACCGTCAACCAACCCAGACGCCTCGACAATTGCGCTCAAGGCATGGCACGGCTGCACACGAAGCGCATGGTACTTTCGCGGGGCCCGGTCAACCTCCGATCGCGCAATGCAGACAAATTGATGAGAGACGCGACATGGATCAGGACAAACTCGCCAGGCTGAGAGCCCGCTATGCCGGCGCGAGCGGGGGCGACATCCACGACCCGCGCTTCGCCAAGGTCGCTGCCGACCAGTTCAAGGGCGACCGTCGGAAATGGCCCTTCTCCGACGTTGCGACCTTCATCAGCGCGCCCTACCAGCCCGATGCACTGAGCAAGCCCGATCTCGGCGGGCTCGACGTCGCGATCATTGGCCTGCCGATGGATCTCGGCGTCACGAACCGTGCCGGCACGCGGCTGGGGCCGCGCGCGGTCCGGGCCGTCGAGCGCATGGGGCCGATGGATCACGTCACCGGCATGGCGCCCTTCGGCCAGCTCAAGGTTGCCGATATCGGCGACGTGCCCTTCCGCTCGCGCTATTCGCTCGAGAGTTGCCACGAGGATATCGAAGCGACTTTCAAGACGATCGTGAAGGCCGGCGTCTCGACGCTTGCGGTCGGTGGCGACCATTCGATCACCTATCCGATCCTCAAGGCCGTCGGCGAGAAGCGCCCGGTCGGCATGGTTCATATCGACGCGCATTGCGACACGTCCGGGCCCTATGAAGGCTCGAAATTCCATCATGGCGGGCCATTCCGGCAGGCCGTACTCGATGGTGTGCTCGATCCCGAGCGCGTCATCCAGATCGGCATCCGCGGCGGCGCCGAGTATCTCTGGGAGTTCTCCTACGAGTCCGGCATGACCGTGATCCATGCCGATGAGGTCGACCGCATGGGGCTCGATGCGGTGATCGCAAAGGCGCTTGCCGTGATCGGCGACGGGCCGACCTATGTCTCCTTCGATGTCGATTCGCTCGACCCGGCCTTCGCGCCCGGCACCGGCACGCCCGAGGTCGGCGGCCTGACGCCGCGCGAGGCCCTTGCGATCCTGCGCGGCCTCAAGGGCCGCGATATCGTCGCGGCTGACGTGGTTGAAGTCGCGCCGCAATATGACGCGACCTCGAATACGGCCCAATGCGCGGCGCAGGTCCTGTTCGCCGAACTCTGCCTGATCGCCGAGGCGCGCGCTGCCGGCAAGGGCAGGCCGTGAAACGCAAGGCCGTCCAGCTCGACGCGATCGACCGCAGGATCGTCACGATCCTGCGCGCGGAGGGCCGCATCACCAATCAGGCGCTCTCGGAGCGGGTCGGCTTGTCCGCCCGCCCCTGCCTCGAGCGCGTGCGCAAGCTCGAAGCCTCGGGGCTGATCCTCGGCTATGGCGCGAGGCTGTCGCCGGAGATCGCGGGCCACGCCATCGTCGCCTTCGCGCAGATCTCGCTGCGCGACCACTCGGTCGGGCGGCGCGAACGGGTCGAGAAGGTCTTGAGGGCCTGTCCGGACGTGGTCGAGGTGCAGGTGGTCAGCGGCGAGGCGGATTATCTTGCCCGCATCGTCGCGGATTCACTGGCGGAGTATGAGGAACTGACGGGGACCTGGCTGGCCGATGCGCAGCTCGGCGTGGCCAAGATTGCCACCACCTTCGCACTGAAGGCGCTGAAGGACTTCGACGGATACCCCCTGGCGGAGCAGTAAGCAGCGCAGCGGGCGCCATGCCCTGAATTCATGGCGCCCTGCCCTACGCGCGATTGAGCCCTTGGGCTCTTGCGTCGAACGCATGTCGGAGACAATATATTGCAGCGCAGCGTGAACATCGCGCCGCAGCATCGCGCCTTCATCACCCGGACGAATTCCATGACCTCCTCCAGCACGGGAGCGGCTGTCGCGCGCCCAGCAGGATCGCTTGCCGCGCCGGCTCAACGCACCAGCCTCGTTCTGTTCGCATTGGCGATGGGTGGCTTCGCCATCGGGACGGCCGAATTCGCGGTCATGAGCCTGCTGCCCTATTTCTCAGTCGGCCTCGGCGTCGACGGGCCGACCGCCGGGCACGTGATCAGCGCCTATGCGCTCGGCGTCGTTGCCGGCGCCCCCGTCATCGCAGTGCTCGCGGCAAAACTCTCGCGGCGGACGCTGCTGATCGGGCTGATGGCGGCCTTCGCCATCACCAACGGCTTGAGCGCGCTTGCTCCCACCTATGGCTGGATGCTCGTCTTCCGCTTTCTCAGCGGCCTGCCGCACGGCGCCTATTTCGGCGTCGCAGCCCTGGTCGCCGCCTCGCTGGTGCCGAAGAACCGGCGTTCGCAGGCGGTCGCCCGCGTCATGCTGGGGCTGACGATCTCCACCATTCTCGGCGTGCCCCTCGCCAACTGGCTGGGCCTCGCGCTCGGCTGGCGCTGGGGCTTTGGCGTCGTTGCGGCCCTGGCCCTCCTCACCGTCATTCTGGTCGCGGCGTTCGCACCGAAGGACAGGCCGCAGCCCGGGGCGAGCCCGCTGCGCGAACTCGGCGCGCTTCGGCACAGGCAAGTCTGGCTGACGCTGGCGATCGGCGCGATCGGCTTCGGCCGCATGTTCGCGGTCTACACCTATGTCGCCTCGACACTGATGGAGGTCACGCATGTCGCGCCGGGCATGGTGCCGGTCGTGCTCGCCATCTTCGGGCTCGGCATGACCGTTGGCACGATCGTCAGTGCCTGGGCGGCGGACCGGGCCCTGATGCCGTCGGTCGGTGGCATCCTGCTCTGGAGCGCGGCCTCGCTCGCCCTGTTTCCGCTCGCCGCCGGCAATATCTGGACCGTCTCGATCGTGGTCTTCATGATCGGCTGTGGCGGCGGCCTTGGCACGCCTCTGCAAACCCGGTTGATGGATGTCGCGGAGGACGCGCAAACCCTCGCTGCCGCGTTGAACCACAGCGCCTTCAACCTCGCCAATGCGCTCGGCCCCCTGCTCGCCGGCATGGCGATTGCCTCCGGCTATGGCTGGACCTCGACGGGCTGGGTCGGCAGCGCGCTCGCGCTCGGTGGCTTCGCGATCTGGCTGCTGACGCTGTGGGACATGCAGGCCAGCGAGGCAGGCAGGGCAGCGCTCGCCCCGGGCGAATAGCGTCTCCAATAAGCCCCTGCCAAGCGTCCCGTCAGCGGGACGCTGGCGCTGCGATCAGACTCATGGCCGCAGGAATGGCCGCCCGCCCCTCGTCGAGGCGGTCGGTCAGGACATAGTACCAGTTGAAGCCGATATAGAGCGCGAGCCGCGTCTCGATCTCGCTTTCGGCAATCTCGCCTCGCCCGGCCGCAGCGGTGAAGAGCTTGCTCAGGTGGAGTGTCCGCTTCGGCAGGAATTTCAGGCGCAGGGCGTCGAGAGCGGCGCTGTTCGATTGGGCTTCGGCGATGAGGGCGCGAAAGGTCCGGCCTGATGGCGTTGCCGACCAGAAGTCCCAGAGCCCCTCGGTATAGGCGACCAGGTCCCCCGTCAGGTCCCCCGTCATCGGCTGCGTCAGCATAGACGCCTTCTCGGCGTCATAGACGTCCATGAGCAGATCGGCGCGCGTCTTCCACCACCGATAGATCGTCGGCTTGCCGGCACCCGCGCGCCGGGAGACGGCGTCGATCGAGAAACCCGCATAGCCCCCTTCAGCCAGCACGGCGCGGGCCGCGGCGAGAATCGCAGCCTCAGAGGCCGGACTGCGCTTGGCCCCAATCGAGGCGCGCCGTGGCGTGGGCTGATCGATCCCGCTCATGAGTGACGACGCGACTCCTTTATGTCATCCGCCTCTTGCATAACGAAACGGGCTGTGCATATCAATATATCGAAACGGTACGTTTCGTTTTGGAGAAGAGCATGTCTCAATCGTCATCACTCCCCGGCATCCTCGCCAGGCTTCGCTTCCTGGGCACGCTCATGGTCGGCGCCTATCTTCTCATCAACGCCCTGCTGAGCCTGCTTGCTCCCCTGACGGCCGGCTGGTCGACCTGGTCGGTCACCGCGCTGGCCGTGCCGCCCATGGTGCTCGGCATGGTCTATCTCGTCATACCGATCGCGCGTCGCGGCACGGCCTAGCCACGTCCATGCGGCGCTGGCGTGTCCGATTCTGTCGCTCACTCGACAGAATCGGCCGCCGATGGAGCTGATTCCAACACGAACCGGTCGTCTCGGCAGATTTACCCTCGCTGGAACGAGGGAGAACGACCATGGATGCAATCGCGCTCGAGCAGCAGGTCTGTGCCGCCAACTACGCGCCACTGCCGATCATGCTCTCACATGGCGAGGGTGTCTGGCTGACCGATACCTCCGGGGTGAAACGGCTCGACATGATGAGCGGCTATTCGGCCGTCAGCCTGGGCCACGGTCACCCGCGTATTCTCAAGGTCCTGAGCGAACAGGCGCGCAAGCTCGCGGTGACGAGCCGGGCCTTCCACTGCGAACCTCTCGGCCCCTTCCTCGAGAAGCTCTGCGCCGTATCGGGCCAGGACATGGCGCTGCCGATGAACACCGGCGCCGAGGCGGTCGAAACCGCCATCAAGGCGGCACGGCGCTGGGGCTACCGGGTCAAGGATATCGCCAGGGATCAGGCCGAGATCATCGTCGCCGCGGGTAATTTCCACGGGCGTACCACGACGATCGTCGGCTTCTCCTCCGAGAACAGCTATCGCGACGGTTTCGGCCCCTTCGCACCGGGCTTCGTGACGGTGCCCTTCGGTGATTCAGCGGCCGTCGAGGCGGCGATCACCCCCCGCACCGCCGCCATCATGATCGAGCCGATCCAGGGAGAGGCGGGCATCGTCATGCCGCCTGCGGGCTATCTCAAGCGGTTGCGCGAACTCTGCGACCGCCACAACGTCCTGCTGATCCTCGACGAGATCCAGTCCGGGCTCGGACGCACCGGGCGCTGGTTCGCGCATCAGCATGAGGGCATCCGAGCGGACGGCCTGATCGTCGGCAAGGCGCTTGGCGGCGGTGTCTATCCCGTCTCGGCCTTCCTTGCCTCTCGGGATGTCATGCGCCTGTTCGAGCCCGGCTCGCATGGCTCGACCTTCGGCGGMAACGCGCTCGCCGCCGCGATCGGGCTGGAGTCGCTCAAGATCATCGAGGAAGAGCGGCTGGTGCAGCGCTCCGCCGAACAGGGCGCTCACATGAAGCAGCGCCTTGCCGCGATGACCCGCGGTATCGCGCGGGACGTCCGGGGAGCCGGTCTGTGGATCGGCGTCGATATCGATCCGGCAGTGGGTTCCGCCAAGGCGCTCGTCAAGGCACTGGCCAGCGCCGGCGTGCTGACCAAGGAAACGCACGAGACGGTCATCCGATTCGCCCCGCCGCTGACGATCAGCCGGGCGGAACTGGACTGGGGACTCGACCGCTGCGAGGCAGTCTTTGCCGCGTTTGGCGGACAGCGCAGGGCCAGCGCAGCCTGAGCACGGTGTCGAAGCGCGCAGGCACAATCCGCGCGGAATCAGACAGGGGCATAAACAATCAATAAAATCAATGATTTGCGCTGCCTCCCCTTTAAGCGGCTTCGCTCAGAAAAGCTGCATGCCCCCACTTGCGGGCAGGGCACAGGATCGCACAATCTGTAAGCACAAGCCGGACACGGGAACTCGAAACGCCCGGCCGGTCAAACCTGTGGGAGGTACCATGAAAGGTTTCGTTCGTTTGATCGCCGCCGCTGTGCTGACGGCTGCCGGCGCCACTGGCGTCCTGGCCCAGGCAAAGGAGTGGAAGGAGATCCGGATCGGCACCGAAGGCGCCTATCCCCCCTTCAACAATCTCAACGCCAAGAAGGAACTCGAAGGCTTCGAGATCGACTACGCGAACATGCTTTGCGAGAAGATGAAGGTGAAATGCACCTGGGTGGTCCAGGACTGGGACGGCATCATCCCGGCGCTGCTCGCCAATAAATACGACATCATCATCGCCGGCATGAACGCCACCGATGAGCGCAAGAAGCAGGTCGACTTCACCGCGGTCTACACCAAGACCCCGATCTGGGCGATCAGCGCCAAGTCGGCTGGAACCGACATCTCGCCGGCAGCCCTGAAGGGCAAGGCCATCGGCACGCAGGGCTCGACCATCCACGCCAACTTCCTCGAGAAGTTCTACAAGGATTCGACCATCCGCCTGTACCCGACCCAGGAAGAGGCGAATCTCGACCTGGCGAATGGGCGGCTCGACTACATCATCGCCGACTCGCTCTCGCTCGAGGACTTCCTCAATGGCAAGGGCAAGGATTGCTGCAAGAAGGCGGCCGACGTTCCGCGTGACGCCACCATCCACGGCCCCGGCACGGCCGGCGCGGTGCGCAAGGCCGATGTTGAACTGAAGGCGATGTGGGACAAGGCGATCGCCGAATCGATCGCCGACGGCTCGCACAAGAAGATCCAGGACAAGTGGTTCAAGTTCCCTATCCTGTGACAATAGCCGGCTGACCGAACCCCGTCGGCGTGCCTCGCGCGCCGGCGGTGGTCCATTTCCCTCCCCTCGCCGGCTTATCCATGTTCGACAAACTCGCACTGCTCGGTTTCGGCGACGGCGGCTGGGGCCTCGCCCTGCTCCAGGGCGCCGGGATCACCATCGCAATCGCGCTGGCAACCCTGCCTTTCGGCCTGCTGCTGGGCCTGATCGTCGCGCTCGGCAAGCGCTCCGAGAACATTGTTCTGCGCTGGCTGGCCACGGTCTACACGACCGTTTTCCGCGGGGTGCCGGAGCTTCTGACGCTCTACATCATCTATTTCGGCATCCAGATCGTGCTGCAGAAGGCCTGGGTCTCGCTCGGCCTGCCCGGCAATTTCAGCATGCCACCCTTCGTCGCCGGCATGGTGGCGCTCGGCGTGGTGCTCTCCGCCTTCTCCAGCGAGGTCTGGGTCGGCGCCCTCAACTCGATCCAGAAGGGCCAGCGCGAGGCCGCCGCCGCGCTCGGCCTGAGCAAAGGGCAGGCCTTCCGCCTCGTGGTCTTCCCCCAGCTCATCCGGGTGGCGCTGCCCGGCTTGGGCAATAACTGGATGGTGCTGCTGAAGGAGACCTCGCTGGTCTCGGTCATCACCCTGCCCGACATCATGTTCATCACCACCCGCGCCAATGTCGCGACCAAGGAACCGTTCCTGTTCTTCGGTGCGGCGATGCTGATCTACCTGTTCTTCTCGCTGATCTCGGCCTGGGGCGTCGGGCGTCTCGAGATCCGCGCCAATCGCGGCTTTGCTGCCTTTGGTGGAGCGACGCGATGAGCTGGTGCGAATATCCGGGCTATCTCTTCGGCAGCGAGGTTTTCCAGAACTACGGCTGCCGGATGGCGAGCGGCCTGTGGGTGACCTTCGAGCTGGTCATAATCTCGGTCGCGATCGGCTTTGTGCTGGCACTCGGGCTCGCCATCGCACGGCTTTACGGGCCGCGCTGGGCCAAGGCCGCGATCAACGGCTACACCACCTTCTTCCGCGGCACGCCGCTGCTGTGCCAGCTCTTCCTGGTCTATTACGGGCTCGGCCAATTCCGGCTGTTCTGGCAGGATGTCGGGCTGTGGTGGTTCTTCCGGGAGCCGTTCTACTGCGCGCTGCTGACCTTCACCGTGAACACGGCCGCCTATCAGGCCGAAATCCTGCGCGGCGCCATCCAGTCGATCCCGCGCGGCCAGTTCGAAGGCGCCATGGCGCTCGGGCTGCATCGCTGGTCGACCTTGCGCCTTGTGATCATGCCCCAGGCGATGATCCTGGCGCTCAGGCCACTCGGCAACGAGCTGATCGTGATGATCAAGGCCAGCGCAATCGCCTCGCTCGTCACGCTGTTCGACCTCATGGGCGCGACAAGGCTCGCCTTCGCCCGGTCCTTCGATCTCACGATCTATCTCTACGCCGCGCTGATCTATCTTCTTCTGGTCGAGGTGATCCGGCGGGTCTGGGACCGGCTGGAACTCAGGCTGACGCGGCATATGGCGCTACGCTGAGCGGGGCGCGCCGCGCGCCCCCTCTCCATTCCTGACAAAGTGCCTTGGCGTCCGCGCGACTTCCCCCTACGGGTCGCGCGCGCTACAGGCCGAAGCGAAACCAGAACCTATCAGCGGAGCGGAACATGGCTAAGGTTGCCTTCCTCGGTCTCGGCGTCATGGGCTACCCCATGGCCGGCCATCTCAAGGCCAAGGGCCACGACGTCACCGTCTATAACCGCAACGCGGCCAAGGCCCAGGCCTGGGTGGCGCAGCATGGCGGCAGATCCGCCCCGACACCGGCCGAGGCGGCCAGGGGCCAGGAGATCGTCTTCGCCTGCGTCGGCAATGACGACGATCTGCGCTCCGTGACCACCGGCGAAGCCGGAGCCTTTGCGGGCATGGCGAAGGGCGCTGTCTTCGTCGACCACACCACGGCCTCGGCTGGCGTCGCCCGCGAACTCGACGCGGCCGCGAAGGCCGGCGGCTTCGGCTTCATCGATGCACCGGTCTCCGGTGGCCAGGCCGGCGCCGAGAACGGCGTGCTGACCGTGATGTGCGGCGGCGCCCCGGAAACCTATGCCCGGGTCGAGCCGGTGATCGGTGCCTTCGCGCGGATGTGTAAGCTGATGGGCCCGGCCGGCTCTGGCCAGCTCACCAAGATGGTCAACCAGATCTGCATCGCCGGACTGGTGCAGGGGCTGTCCGAGGGCATTCATTTCGCCAAGCGCGCCGGCCTCGATGTCGAGTCCATGCTGGAGGTGATTTCCAAGGGTGCCGCCGGCTCGTGGCAGATGGAGAACCGCGGCAAGACCATGAATGCCGGGAAATTCGACTTCGGCTTCGCCGTCGACTGGATGCGCAAGGACCTCGACATCGTGCTCGAGGAGGCGCGTCGCAACGGCGCCCAGCTCCCGGTCACCGCGCTGGTCGACCAGTTCTATGCCGAAGTCCAGAAGATGGGCGGCAGGCGCTGGGATACGTCCAGCCTGATTGCGCGCCTCGAGGATTGAGCGGGGCTCTCCGCGTTCACAGGACCAGCCGCGCCACCTCCTCGCGCAACACCGGCAGAAGCTCCGCCTCGAACCAGGGATTGCGCTTCAGCCAGGCGTTGTTGCGCCAGGAGGGATGCGGCAGCGGCAGCACGCGGGGGCGGCGCGGCTCCGCCAGGATCGCGCGCCAGCCCGCGACCGTGGCGGAGAGATTGGCGCCCGCCTTCGCGCCGAGATGCCAGGCCTGCGCATAGCGGCCGATGGCGAGCACGAGCTCGACCTGCGGCATCGCCGCAAGCACGCGTGAGCGCCAGATCGGTGCGCATTCGCGGCGCGGCGGCAGATCCCCGCCCTGCGCGTCGAGCCCCGGGAAGCAATGGCCCATCGGCACGACCGCGACCCTGGCTGCGTCGTAGAACGCCGCTTCGTCGAGCCCGAGCCATTGCCGCAGCCGGACACCGGACGGATCGGTGAACGGCTTGCCGCTGGCATGGACGCGGGTGCCCGGCGCCTGGCCGGCAATGCAGAGCCTGGCCGTCGGCGAGGCCTGGATCACCGGGCGCGGCTCATGCGGAAGCGGCGGCTGGAAGCGCGGCTCGTCGCGACAGATGCGGCAGGCAGCCAGTTCCTGCAGCACCGCGGCGAGCGTTTCCGATGGGCGCTCCCGATCCGACTTCATCGCGCCGCCAGACGGGACGGCTCCCCGCGCCGCTGCGAGATCAGGCCGTCGCAGGTCCAGATCTTGGCGCTGGTCGCATAGCCATGCGGGTCACCCGCTTCGATGGTGGCGATGCCGTTGATGCGGCCGCTCGGCCGGTTGCGCAGGACATAGAGGCCTCCGCTGCGCTCGACCGTGAAGCAATAGGTGCGACGCTGCTCGGGCGGTCCGTAGTAATAGCAGACCGCGTCCGGTGTGGTCGTCCAGCAGGCGTCGCGGTTCGGCACGTGCCGGTTATGTCCGCTCGCCCGGCCGTCGGCGTGATGGTACTCGCTGAACGGCATGCCGTTATTGTAGCGGCCGCTGACGGTATTGCCTTCGAAGACACGGCGGATGTCCTCGCCGCTCAGGCGCTCCGCGGCCGTCACCGGAGAGTTGGCGGCGGCCTGAAGCATGAGCGCGGCCGCAAGGAGCAGCAGACGCATCATCGCGAGGCAAGCCTGCGCCGTGACATCGGGACCTCAGGTGCCCGCGAGATCAGGCCGTCGCAATACCAGGGCTCCCCCTTGTCGGAATGCCCGCGCGGATTGCCGGGCTCGATCGTGGCAAGAGCATTGATCTGCCCGTTCGAGACATTGCGCAGGACATAGAGCCGATCCGTCAGCTCGACCGTGAAGCAATGCACCGTGCGGTCGCTGGGAGGGCCATAGTAGTAGCAGACCTGATCCTCCTTCGTGATCCAGCAGGCATCCTTGTTCGGCTGCCAGCCATTATGGCCGAGTGCGCGGCCATCCGGCTCATGATACTCGGTGAAGAACCCGCCATTGGTGTAGCGGCCGCTCACCGTGTTGCCCTCGAAGGCTCGCTTGATCGCCTCGCCGTTCAGCCGTTCGGCCGCGACGGAGGGCTGGACCAGCACCAGCAGCGCCAGAATGGCGAAGACCGGTCGCATCAGGCCTTCCAGCTTGGCCGCGCAGACACTTCGTCATGCCACCGGCGGATGTTGACGCATTCCTCAGGCAACCGAACCCGGGACGGCTTCATGAAGTCGACGGCGATGCCTCCAGTGATATCGGCCACCGTGAACCGATCCCCGGACAGGAAGCGGCTACCCGCGAGCTGGAGCTCCATGATCAGGAGGTGGTCATCGATCTGCTCGCGGCTGGCCTCGGCCCATTCCGGCACCTGATGCTCGAGCTCCGCCATCGAYGGGTGGCTGTGCCGGAAGACAGACATGACACTGCTGAACAGGCCCAGCTCGACGCGCCGGTTCCACATCTCGATCTGCGCCTGTTCCTTGGCATCCCCACCGAAGAGCACGGGTTGGGGATGCAGGCTTTCGAGATAGCGGCAGATCGCAATCGTCTCGGCAAGCGCCGTTCCATCGTCGAGCATGAGCACCGGCAGGCGCTTCAGCGGGTTGATGCGGGCGAATTCGGGCGTGAGGTGTTCCTTCCGGGTGATATCGACCGGCACGAGCTCCGGCAGGGGAACGCCCTTCTCTGCGAAGAAGATGCGGACCCGCCGCGGATTGGGCGCGCGCCCGCCATCATAGAGCTTCATCGTCAACCTCATCGGAAACCGCGTGCGAACCCGACCATGGCGGAGGTCCGGCGGTCAACCATTTCAAACCCATTCGTGATGGCGCAGCCATGCGCGCTAGAGTCGCCCTGCGTCCGTTCGGACGCAGGATCGGCGATCCAGCTCCTTGCTTAAGCATCGGATTTTCCGAAAACCGGATTCCACTTTTCGGTCCAATGCTCTACCGCGGATGAGCCTTGCGCCACGCCTCCGGCCGCTCGAACTGCAGCGCCCAGATGCCGCGCCCGGCGGCTCGCGCCTCGTCTTCCTCGCTGCGATAATCACCATAGGCGACGGCATGGCCCTGCCGCACCATCGCGGCGTTGATATCGGTCTCGCCCTGCCTGCAGCGTGCGAGGCCGCGGCCGTAGCGATCGACCCGGCCGATGTCGCAGGTGACGAGACCGCGCCCGATCAGCGCCAGCAGGGCACGGCGGGCGGCACGGCCGCAATCCACATCCCTGCCCGCGCTGTCGCGACAGCTCTGGCGGAATTCCGGGGCATCGATGCCTTCGAGCCTGAGCTCTTCGCCATTCAGCCGCAGCGAATCGCCATCGATCGCCTGGGCGGCTCCGGCAAGCATGCGGGCGGGGCCAAGCTTGTATTGCAGGACAGCGCCGGCAATCGCCAGCAGGCCGAGCAGCCCGAGTGCGACGACCAGATCGACCGGGCGGCTGACGCGGCGCCAGCCGAAAGGTCCATACCGAGATCGTCCGAATCCGAAGCGCGCCATCAGTAAGAGCTTAACGATTTCGAGACCATAATGGCGAGCCGGGCGTGCAGGGTCTGCCGCCGGAAGAGGTACATGCGTTCCGATTATGGCGGAAGTGACGGCCGAACAGATCCAGCGAGGGCGCGGTCCCGACCCTACGGCGTTGGCGCGGCGCAAGCTCGTCACGCGCGAGGTCAAGTCCGTGCGCGAGCGGCTGACCTCGACGACCGGCCTCGAACGCGCCTTCGACTACGAATTGCTGCGGGTCTTCGCCCAGTATCGGATGCACGGCTCGGTCGGCGCGCTGGTCCTGGCGTTGTGCATCGCGACCGCCGCTTGCCTCTGGGTCCCGGCTTACCAGGTCACCACCTGGCTCGGCATCGTCATCCTGGCCTCGGCGGTCATGGTCCTGCTTTGCCGCCGCTTCCTGGCGCAGCCGGCCGGCGAGGTGAATATTCGGCGCTGGCGCCGCCTGCTGCCGGCGGCGGAAGCCTTTCACGGCCTGTCCTGGACGCTGATCCTCGTCCTGTTCGCGCAGGTCGACGGACCGGGCGCCAAGGTCTTCGTGATGACGACGCTGCTCGTCGTCAGCGCGCTGACCGTGATGCTGGCGGCGACGATCCCGCTTGCGGTGTATTCCGGGCTGGGGCCGGTCACCATCGGCATCACGCTGTTCTTCTGGGGCCGCTCCGACATCGACAGCGTCACCATGGCGCTGATGGCGGCATCGGCCCAGCTCTTCTTCATCTTCCTCGCCCACCGGCTCTATTCGAGTTCGGTCGCAACCATCGAGTTCCGCGCCGAGAAGGACGCGCTGATCGCCGAGCTCGAGACTGCGACCGCGAATTCCGACGAGGCGCGCCGCAAGGCCGAAGAGGCCAACCTCGCCAAATCCCGCTTCCTCGCCACGATGAGCCATGAGCTGCGGACGCCGCTCAATGCCATTCTCGGCTTCTCCGAGGTGATGAAGAACGAGATCTTCGGCGTTCACGCCAACCCGGCCTACAAGGAATATTCGGGCGACATCCACGGCTCGGGCCAGCATCTGCTCAACCTGATCAACGAGATTCTCGATCTCTCGCGGATCGAGGCCGGCAAATACGCGCTGAACGAGGAGGCCCTCAGCCTGGCAGGCGTGGTCGACGAATGCCGGCACATGCTGAAGCTGCGCGCCAAGGCCAAGGGGCAAACGATCCGCGAGGCGGCCGAGCCCGATCTGCCGAAGGTCTGGGCGGACGAGCGCGCGATCCGGCAGGCGGTGCTCAACATCCTGTCCAACGCGATCAAATTCACGCCGCAGGGCGGCGACATCACCATCAAGGTCGGCTGGACGGCGAATGGCGGACAATATGTCTCGGTCACGGACACCGGGCCGGGCATTCCCGAGGATGAAATCCCGATCGTGCTGCAGACCTTCGGGCGCGGTTCGCTCGCCATCAAGACCGCCGAACAGGGCTCCGGCCTGGGGCTACCGATCGTGAAGGGGCTGCTCGATCTCCATAATGGCGGCTTCCATCTGAAATCCAGGCCGCGCGCCGGCACGGAAGTGACGATCACCCTGCCGCCCGAGCGCGTGATGGACACGCTGGCGGCGCTGCCCGAGCCGGCACGATCGGCGGCTTAGGCGCGCGCACGGGATGCGCTCGCCAGAGCGGAGTTCCGATCGGATGGAACGAGGCCGCCGAGACTGCCCGGTTCCATCACGCAGATCGCCGGAACGGCCTCCCCGCTCGCGAAGGGAGAGAGAATGAGCGCTGCCATGGCGCGCGATCCGCCACGCTGCCGGGGCAGGCGGTGGGGCATATCTGAGGGGCTGCCGCGCCAACCGTGACAGCATCCGAAGCGATCACTTTGACGCTCCCGGCAAGTCCAGCAGTCACCGCTCGCCCAGCTGGCTTCAAGTAGAAAATCGATACCGCAACCGCCCATTAAGGATTAAAATGGCGGCTACGCCCTTGTTTCACGGCKGGTAGGAGGGAATGACGGCTCGCGGCGCCCATGGCCGTTGGAGCTCCCCTCGAGCGATACAGAGCTTCATACGGCAAGCGCAGCGGACGGCACCCCACAGCTGTCACGCGTGGATTTCGCGGTGCGAGCCATCAAGCGTGAAACACCGGAGAAAGTGCCTTGAAGTAAAGGGAGGGCGCCATGCCCATCCAGATCCCGAGTGATTTCCGCCGCGTGATCGTCGCTGCATCGGTGGGGAATGTCATCGAATGGTATGACTTCTACATATTCGGCAGCCTGGCCGCCATTCTGTCGGTCAAGTTCTTCGAGCAGAGTCATCCGGTCGCGGCATTACTGAGCACGATCGCGCTGTTTACCGCCGGTTTCCTGATCCGTCCGCTGGGAGCATTCCTCTTCGGATGGATGGGCGATCGGGTCGGCCGCAAATACACCTTCCTCGTTACGCTCAGCGGAATGGGGCTGGGCACCGGGGCGATCGGGTTGATCCCGACCTACGACTCCATCGGTCTGACTGCCGMATTCATTCTCTTCGGTTTGCGGATCATCCAGGGCCTGTGCCTGGGTGGCGAATATGGCGGCGCCATCACCTATGTCGCCGAGCATGTTCCGGACGAGCGCCGCGGCTACTACACGGGCTGGCTGCAAACCTCCCCGACGCTCGGGATCGTGGTGTCGCTCATCGTGATCATCGCGACCCGCACCTATTTCGGCGAGGCGACGTTCAAAGCATGGGCTTGGCGCGTTCCATTCTTGATATCCTTCCTTCTGGTCGCCGTCGCAATCTACATCCGGCTCCAGCTCCAGGAGACGCCGATCTTCGAGGCGATCAAGGCCAGGGGACAGATGACCAGGAACCCCTGGAAGGAAGCCTTTCTCAGCTCCAACATCAAATATGTCGGGATCGCCACCCTCGTGCTGATCGGACAGGGAGTGGTCTGGTACAGCGGCCAGTTCTGGGCGTTGTATTTCCTGCAGCAGGTTTCAAAGCTGGACCCGCTGACCTCGTCCTACATCGTGGGAGCAGCGCTGCTCCTCGCAACCCCGAGCTTGATCTTCTTCGGCTGGCTATCCGACATCATCGGCCGCAAGCCAGTGATMCYGGGCGGCATGCTGCTCGCCGCGATCACGTACTATCCGCTGTACCTGTGGCTGGGAACGGTCACGCGACCCGGCAATGTCCACTTTCCGACCGCGATCTTCATCATCTTCATCCTCGTTTGCTATGTCGGGATGGTGTACGGGCCGGTCGGGGCCTTCCTCGCCGAATACTTCCCCGCCAGGATCCGGTACACGTCGGTATCGGTTCCCTATCACATCGGAAATGGCTGGGGTGGTGGATTGGTGCCATTCATCACGTCGGCGGCCTTCGCGGCGACCGGGAGCGTCGGCTACGCGTTGATCTACCCGATCGCCGTCCCGGCCGTGTGCTTCGTGCTCTGCCTCTTCCTGATGCCGGAAACGCGCCAGATCAGTATCTKGGAACCCTTCGAGACGAAGGCCGCAACCTGACGAGGTCGCGCATTTGCGGGGCTGCCCGGGCCCCGCACGGCGCGCTCAGGGCCTGAGTTCGAGACGAGCCTTGGGAGCAACGCTGCCGTCAGGCTCCCGCAGTTTCAGTCCTTCTTCGAGACCTGCGCCTGATCGAAGGTCGCCATGCCGGAATGGATGGCGGCGGCGGCCTTGACGAGGCTTGCCGCAAGCGCCGCCCCCGTGCCCTCGCCGAGCCGCATCTCGAGCGCCAGCAGCGGCTGCTTGCCGAGCCGGAGCAGCGCTTCGCGATGGGCGCCCTCGGCAGAGAGATGGCCGGCAAGGCAATGGTCGATCGAGGACGGTTCGATGGCATGCAGGACGGCAGCGGCGGCAGTGACGACATAGCCGTCGAGGATCACCGGGATGCGCTGCAGCCGGGCGGCGATGATCGCGCCGCAAATGGCTGCGATCTCGCGACCGCCGAGGCGGCGCAGCACTTCCAGCGGGTCGCCCAGATGCGCGGCGTGGAAAGCGAGGCCCGCTTCGACAGCGGCAATCTTGCGATTCAGACCGTCATCGTCGACGCCGGTGCCGCGCCCGCACCACATCGCAGCGCCGCCGCCATAGAGCGCCGCGTAGATCGCAGCCGCTGACGTGGTGTTGCCGATGCCCATCTCGCCGAGGCAGAGCAGATCGGCCCCGCCGGCAAGCGCCTCCATGCCGAAGGCCATGGTCGCGACGCAGGCCTTCTCGTCGAGCGCATCACCTTGCGTGAAATCGCCGGTCGGCAGGTCGAGGGCCAGGTCAAAGACCTTGAAGCCGAGATCGAAGGCCGCGCAGATCTGGTTGATCGCAGCGCCGCCGGCGGCAAAATTCTCCAGCATCTGGCGCGTTACCGCCTGCGGATAGGCCGAGACGCCCTGCGCCACGACACCGTGATTCCCGGCGAAGACGCAAACCAGCGGCCGGTCGACGCGCGGGGGCGCCTTGCCTTGCCAGGCTGCAAGCCATTCGGCGATCTCCTCCATGCGGCCGAGGCTGCCGGCGGGCTTGGTAAGATCCTTGTCTCGGGCCCGCACAGCATTGGCGGCACCCATATCGGGGCCGGGCATGTTGGCGATGAGATTGCGGATGTCGTCGAAGGGAAGGCCGGAAGCGGGCATCGCTGGATGTCTCGCGAAAGATGGAATCGGGCGGGATGCGGCGTGGCCGCCGGGTTGCCGCTGCTGCTATAGGCTTGGACGGCGGAAGACAATCGAGGATACCGAGACCGCATGGCCGACGCCCCTCTCGACATCTCGGAGTTGCCGGCCGGCCGGCCGCATTGGCCGGGCTGGCTGATCGCGACTGCGATCTGCATCCGTTTCTATTCGCGTCTTCCGGTGCCGCGCCTGCCCGGCGAGGATTCAGCGCATGGCCTGCCGGATTTCAGGCTGGTGCCGCGCGCCGTACCGCTGGCTGCGCTCGTCATCGCTTTGCCCGCAACGCTTGTCCTCCTAGCTGCTGGCGCGGCCGGCATCAGCCCGCCGCTGGCAGCAGCGCTTGCCGTCACGGTCGCGGCACTGACGACGGGTGCTTTCCACGAGGACGGCCTTGCCGACACCGCCGACGGGCTGTTCGGAGGGCATACGCCGGAACGGCGGCTGGAGATCATGAAGGACAGCCGCGTCGGCACCTTCGGGGCGATGGCGCTGGGGCTCTCCCTGCTGCTGCGGGTGACGGCACTTGCGGCCATTCTCCAGGCGCTCGGATCTCTGGCTGCAGCCGCCGCGCTGCTGATCGCGGCGCCATGGTCGCGCGCCACTGCGCTCTATCTGCTCGCCACCGAGCCCCCTGCCCGGAGCTCCGGCGCCTCGGCTGCGGTTGGCCAGCCCACCGCCGCAACGGCCTGGACAGCGCTGGCGCTTTCGGTCGCGTTCGCCGTCGCAGGGACACTGGCCACCGGGCTGCCGGGTACGGGCCTTGCGCTTGGCCTGGCGCTATCCGTGCTCGTCCTGGCGGGGCTCGCCCGGCTCGGCCGCCGCCTGATCGGCGGCCAGACCGGCGATATTCTGGGTGCAGCACAGCAACTCGCCGAGATCGCGCTCACCTGCGGCTTCGCCTTCGCGCTGGGCTCTGCCTGGCAATGAGCGGCGCCTCCAGCCCCTGCGTGCAGATCTGTGTGATCGACCCCGTATCGCGGCTCTGTGAAGGCTGCCTGCGAACGCTTCAGGAGATCGCCGACTGGTCGCGGCTGAGCGAGCCCGAGCGGCTGGCCATCATGGCCGAATTGTCTCGCCGCAAGATTCCGTCGGACCGGTCGAGCCAGCCGACAGGCTAGACCATCGGCTTTCCCGAGAACCGCAATCCACTTTTCGGGCCGGTGCTTTAAGCCTCGGCTTCGCGCCCCAGCCGCTGCAAGGCATCGCCGGTCAGCCGATAGAAGATCTTGTCGGGATGCGGCGCAGCCCCGAGCGCCTCGTAGAAGCCCCTCAGGCCAAGATCATCGCGCGCCGCCGTCCAGTCGATGCGCTGGAAGCCGCGTTCGAGCGCCAGCCGCGCCAGCCCCCGCATCAGCGCCTTCCCCGAACCGCTGCCGCGCGCGGACGCCGCGACATAGAGCTCCTTGAGGAAGAAGCCAGGCTGGAGGCCTGGCCCGGGATAGATCGCAGCGACGGCGGCAAAGCCGGTGATCGTGGCGTGCTCCACCGCCAGCAGGATCTCGGTGCCGGCGGGTCGATCGCGAAGCCCTGCCAGAATGGCCTCGGGCGCAGGGCACGGCACCGCGTAGTGGCCCTGCATCTCCACGAGCACGGCCATCAGCCCGGGATGGTCAGCCGGTGTCGCCAGTCGGGTCGTGACCATGCGCGCCCTCGCCCCGCATGCAGCTCGCCGGATCGATCAGAACAGCAGCGACCAGATGAAGCGGCTCGCGACGAAGAGCAGGAAGATGCCGAAGACGACCTCCAGCTTGCGCTTGGAGAGCCGATGCGCCAGCCGCGCTCCGATCGGGGCCGTCCAGATGCTGGTCGGGATGAAGAGCAGGAAGCCGATGAAGGAGACGTAGCCGAGCGAGAGCGGCGGCAAAACGTCCATCTTCGGCCAGCCGGCATAGATATAGCCCAACGCGCCCGGGATCGAGATCAGCACGCCGAGGCCCKAGGAGGTCGCCACGGCCTGATGGATCGGTCGGCCATAAAACGTCATGAACAGGCTGGAGAGCTGACCGCCGCCAATGCCCATCAGCGCAGAGAGCACGCCGATGATGCCACCATAGACCGTCATCAGCCCCTTGCCCGGCATGTCATCGCCGAGCTTCCAGCGGTCCGAGGCGAAGAGCAGGCGGATCGCGCTCACCACGGCGACCGCGACGAAGATGATCTTGAACAGGTCGGGCGGCGCATAGCGCGCGATATAGCTGCCGCCCATGACGCCGAGCACGACCGGGACCGCCCAGACCTTGAGAATGTCGAGATCGACGAGCCCCTTGGCCCGGTGGGCGTTGAAGGAGCGGATCGAGGTCGGGATGATGATCGCGAGCGAGGTGCCGACGCAAAGCGGCATGCGCACCTCCTCCGGCACGCCGATGACGCGGAAGACCTCGTAGAGGATCGGCACGATGACCGCGCCGCCGCCGACGCCGAAGAGCCCGGCGAGAACACCGGTGACCGCACCGGCCAGAACCAGCGACACGGCAAGAAAGGCGAGATCGCCCAAGGGGATTCCAGCAATCATAGAAACAATCCGTTGGCGGCGGGCGGCCACCTCTGGGCGATTTTGCGCGCCGGGGCAAGGCTTGCGCGGCAAGGCCGCTATGTCTGCGGCAGTTTCGGTGATTGTATGGCCCTGGGGCGCACAGGGGACTGCCTGTCCATGCCGCTGCTGCAATCCCGCTCGCAAGCGGCAGAGGCTCGACCGGTTGCTGCAGTGTTGGCAGTGCTGAGTGCGGCCTTAAGTCTAGCCTGACAGGAAAGGACAATATTCGCACGGAGACGAAGGCCACAGGGTCGGGGGGATATCTCATCAAAAGCCACTCAGGGAGGTTAAAGATGACAGATCAACTGACTGACACGCAGCAACGCCCGGAGCTCTCACGGAGACATCTCATCGCTGCGATGGGAACCGGCGCGCTCGCCATGGCGACGAACCCAGCCCTCGCCCAGGCCCCGTCCGGCCCGGTCGGACCGCCCAGCACGATTACCAGCCCGCCCCGGGATTTCAGCCGCAACGGCGCCCCGACAACCTATTTCACCGATCCCGACGTCCTCGCGGTCGACCCGGTGTTCAACAATTATGCCCAGCCCAACAGCGCGATCCAGCGGCTCTGGACCGGCGCGCTCTGGGCCGAAGGACCGGCCTGGAACGCGCAGGGTCGCTATCTGGTCTGGAGCGACATCCCCAACAATCGGCAATTGCGCTGGCTGGAAGATGACGGACGGGTCAGCATCTTCCGCACACCGTCAGGCAACAGCAATGGCAACAGCTTCGACTTCCAGGGCCGCCAGCTCTCCTGCGAGCACCTGAACCGCCGCGTCGTGCGCTATGAGCTCGACGGGTCGGCGACCGTGCTCGCCGACAGTTTCGAGGGCAAGAAACTGAACTCGCCCAATGATATCGTTGCCCATCCCGACGGCAGCTACTGGTTCACCGATCCGCCCTATGGCGGCCAACTCTACGAGGGCGCGCCGGACGCCGCCGGAGGTCCGAGCAACCCGAGTGGGCGGCTCAATCCGCGGCTCGGCCAGCTCGCCGGCATCGGCATGGCCAAACGCGAACTGCCGACGAACTGTTATCGCATCGACCCGTCCGGCCGCATCGACCGCGTCGTCACCGAGGAACAGGTGCCGGACCCGAACGGGCTCTGCTTCTCGCCTGATTTCAAGAAGCTCTACGTTGTCTCGACCGGAAAGGGGCCGGGCGATACCGGCCCCGGCGGCAAGGGCGACATTCATGTCTTCGATGTCGGTGCCGACAACAAGCTTGGCAATCAGAAGCTCTTCTCCGATTGCATGCTCGACGGCGTGAAATGCGGGCCCGACGGGATACGCAGCGATGTCGACGGCAATCTCTGGGTCTCGAGCAATGCCGGCCGCGCCGTCGGCTATAATGGCGTGCAGGTGTTCAACCCGGCGGGCAAGCTGATCGGGCGCATCCGCCTGCCGGAGGTCTGCGGCAATATCTGTTTCGGCGGACCGAAGCGAAACCGCCTGTTCATGGCAGCGAGCCAGTCGATCTACGCGGTCTATGTCAATACGCAGGGCGCCGGGCCGGGCTGACCTCTTACCGTCTCGCGCTATTGCATCGGCCCGAAAAGTGGATTGCGGTTTTCGGAAAAGCCGATGCAAACACAAAGGGTTAGATCATCGGACCGGATACGATTTCCGGTCCGATGATCTAGCCGTCGCAGCTGCGGCAGCTAGCGCGCAACCGGAGCCGGCGCGCCGGCCTCGTGGTGCTGGTCCGGGCCGCCACCAACGCCACGCAGCATCACGACCGCAAAGAGGCCGGCAAGGACCGCAATCGCCGAACAGAGCCCCGCCGTGATGGCGAAGGAGCGTGTGAAGGCCGCACKCGCCGTCGCAAGCAGGTCTGCCCCGGCTGTCCCCGCGACCTCCTTTGCAATGGTCAATGCGCCACCGAGCGTATCACGCGCAGCAGCGGCCGCCTCCGGCGACACGCCCGACGGCACGGCCAGGCCCATCTGATAGCGATACAGCGCAGTCAGGACGCTTCCGAGGATGGCGATGCCGAGAGCGCCGCCGAACTCGGCGCTCGTTTCGGACAGGCCCGACGCCGTGCCGGCGCGCTCGGGCGGAACGCTGCCGACCACGAGATCGGTCGTCAGCGTGACGATCGGCGCGAGCCCCAGCGAGAGCAGAACCGTCCCGGCGACGATGATCATGGGGCCTTCGACATGGCTGATCCCGGCCAGCGTCGCAAAGCCCAACGCGGTCAACGTGAAGCCGCCCGCCATGACATGCGCAGGGCTCGCRCTGCCGACGATACGGGGCGCGAACATCGATCCCAGGATGAAACCAAGCGCAGAGGGCAGGGACCAGAGCCCGGCCTCCAGCGGCTTCATTCCCAGCACGAGCTGCAGATACTGACCGGTGAAGAGGAAGCTGCTGAAGGCGATGAAGAAGCCGAGGATGTTGACCGTCAGTGAAGCGCTGAAGGCCCTGGAGCGAAACAACGCCAGATCGACCAACGGTTCGGCCAGGCGCACCTGGCGGCGCAGGAAGAGGCCGGCAAGCGCCATCCCAGCCAGGATCGCCATGATGGGCAGCCAGCCCAGGCCATCCTCGGCAATCCGCTTCAACCCGTAGATCACGGCCAGCACGGAAACGAGCGACATGGCGGCGCTTGCAAGATCGAGCCTGCCGGCATTCGGGTCGCGGAATTCCGGCAGCAGCACGGGGCCGAGCAGGAGCAGCAGCACCATCACCGGCACATTGATCAGGAAGACCGAGCCCCACCAGAAATGCTCGAGCATGATGCCGCCGACCAGCGGGCCGATCGCGCCGCCCGCCGAGAAGCTGGCGATCCAGATGCCGATGGCCGCGGTCCGCTGGCGCGGATCGAGGAACATGTTGCGGATCAGGGAGAGCGTCGAGGGCGCGAGCGTCGCCCCCGCCACACCCAATGCGGCGCGCGCCGCGATCAGCGTGCCGGCGCTATTGGCGAAAGCGGCCAGGATCGATGCGAGGCCGAACGCCGCCGCACCGATCAGCAGCAGCCGGCGCCGGCCGATCCGGTCTCCCAGCGTGCCCATGGTGATCAGGCAGCCGGCGATCATGAAGCCGTAGATATCGACGATCCAGAGCAGTTGCGAGGCACTGGGCCTGAGTTCCGCGCTGAGCTGCGGCACAGCGAGATTCAGGACCGTCAGATCCATCGAATAGAGCAGGCAGGGCAGCGCGATGACGGCAAGGCCGATCCATTCGCGCCGACCGGCCTGAGGGGCTTGATCGTGCATCGTTATTGAAGGCTCCGGAGGCGTTGCCGCCCCTTGGTGATGATGTCCCTTGAGCTCGCCCGGCTCTGTCAGGAGAAGAGCTGCTCCAGCTTGACCAGCGAACCTGTCCAGCCATGCACATGGCGGCCGGCCGCGGCCTCGTCGTAGAACTGCTCGTGAAGCAGCGTCAGGATGGTGACATCCCCGTCCGGCTTGAGGGTCACCGTCACGCGTGAGACGCGCTCCGGCGTCGAGATCCAGGCCCAGCTGAAGACGAGGCGCTCATTTTCGACGACCTCGTGATACTCGCCGGACACGTGATGCAATTGACCATCACTGCCGCGCATCGAGATGCGATAATGGCCGCCGACGCGCGCATCGATCTCCGCCTTCTCGGCCCGGACATTCTCCGGCCCGAACCAGCGCGCGAGCAGTTCCGGTTGCGTCCAGGCGCGGTAGACCTCCGCCGGCGTCGCATTGAGCCGCCGCTTCATCGTCAGGCTGGGCGCGGTCTCGACCTTCTTGTCCATGATTATCCTCCGGTCGATCGATCAGGTCTTGTCGCTGGTCTTGCATGGTGGCGCGCCGCGATCAGGCTCCCGATCCTTGCGCGGGCGGTTGAAATAGGCCTCGAGCGCATCGAGTTTCTCACGCCAGAAGCGCTCGTAGCGGCGCAGCCACCCCATAGCTTCCTCCATCGGTGCGGCGTTCAGGCGGCACGATACCGTGCGGCCTGTCTTTTCCCGCGTGATCAGCCCGGCATCCGACAGCACGTCGAGATGTTTCATGATGGCCGGCAGCGTGACCGGAAAGGGTCGCGCTAGGTCACTGACCGAGACGGAATCCACCCCTTCGAGCCGCGCCAGAAGCGCCCGCCGCGTCGGGTCGGCCAAAGCGGCAAAKGTGCGGTCGAGCGACGGCTCTTGATACTTAACCATTGAGTTAAGTTTAGGCATCGATTCAGGCAGCGTCAAGCGCTCGTGACCAAGGGGCAGGAGACGCGGCTACGAGGCGCCTACTCCATCCAGCGCCACGCCGGCACACTCAATCCGGCACATAGCGCCGGGACAGTTCGTTGCGATCGTCATAGGACGCTTCAAAGATGGATGCGGCCAGGGTGGCGCGTACGTGCAGGATTCCGGCGCCGACATTCCTGAAGCCATGGCGGGCGCCTGCCGGAATCAGCACCGACTGATTGGCCGTCACGGTCCGGGTCTCGTCGCGCAGGGTGATCTCGGCCGTGCCCTCGATCACTTCGAGCACCTCCTCGACGGCGTGGAGATGCATCGGCGCGCCCAGGCCGGGCTCGCAATATTGCTCGAAGATGCAGAGCTGCCGGCTCTCGACCCGTGCCGAAACGCGCATCAGCGTCCTCACCCCGTCGCGCCAGTGTTCCTGCGGCTGAGTGGCGTGATCGAGGATATCCATGGCGCTGCCTTCTTCCGCGGTCGGAGCACGCATTCAGTCGGACACGCCGTCGCGACCGGCAATGGTCATGCAGGTCGCCGTCATCATCGCGCAGAGCCTGGCCGCGCCGTCCTTCAGCGCGAAGACTTCGGCGGTCGCGAGCGTCAGGGTGCGGCCGGCCTTGACCACCCTGCCCTTCGCCACCAGCCGTTCGCCGGCAGCAGGCGCAAGAAGATTGATCTTGAACTCGGCAGTGAGGATGCCGGTGCCCGGCGGCATCATCGTCAGCGCCGCATAGCCTGCGGCGGAATCGGCGATGGTGGCGACCGCTCCGGCATGGACGAAGCCGTGCTGCTGGGTGAGATGGGCCGAGACCGGCAGCTCGATCTCGACCTCGCCAGGAGCGACACGAGCAAGCCGGGCGCCGAGCGTCGTCATGAAGGCCTGTTTGCCGAAACTCGCCTCGATGCGCCTGACCACGTCCGCATCTGGAAGCGACTGGTCGGGCACGGTCATGGCAGACTCCTATGCAGCGGCGGCCGCCTCTTCGTAGCGCGAGACATGGGCGACAGCCGCACGCAAATCCGCCAGCCCCGCTTCGCTTCCGACGCAATGCTCGGCGAGATGGCGGCGGAACTGGCGCGCCCCCCGGCGGCCCGGGAACAGCCCGACGAGATGACGGGTGAAGGCATGCAGCCGGCCACCCTTCTCGAGATGCGTCGCGATATGCGGTTCGAGCGCCTCCAGCATGGCGAAGGCATCGTCGACCGGAGCCGCCTCGCCAAAGAGCAGCGGGTCGACCTGCAGCAGCACCTCGGGATTTTGATAGGCCTCGCGGCCGATCATCACGCCGTCGAGATGCGCCAAGTGAGCCGGCCATTCCGTGGGAGCGCGGATGCCGCCATTGATCGCCACGATCAGGTCCGGATTTGCCGCCTTCAGACGATAGGCGCGCTCATAGTCGAGCGGCGGGATCTCGCGGTTTTCTTTCGGCGACAATCCCTGCAGCCAGGCCTTTCGGGCATGCACGATAAGGGCATCGACGCCGGAGGCGCGCACGCTGGCGGTCAGGGCATCGAGCGCTGCTTCCGGATCCTGATCATCGACGCCGATGCGGCATTTGACGGTGACGGCGACGGAGACCGCCGCCTTCATCGCCGCGACGCAGTCACCGACCAGCGCGGGCTCCCGCATCAGGCAGGCGCCAAAGGCCCCGCCCTGCACGCGGTCGGAGGGACAGCCGCAGTTCAGATTGATCTCGTCATAGCCGAAATCGGCGCCGATCTTCGCGGCCTCGGCCAGCAGGGCCGGATCATTGCCGCCGAGTTGCAAGGCAACGGGCTGCTCCATCGCGTCGAAGCCGATCAGGCGCTGCCGGTCGCCGCGGATCACCGCCTGCGCCGTCACCATCTCCGTATAGAGCCGCGCCCGGCGCGACATCAGGCGATGGATGACGCGGCAATGCCGGTCCGTCCAATCCATCATCGGTGCGACGGAGAATCGATATGACTGATAGTGCTGCATTTTATCCGGACATGGGCGGCGCGTGTTGAGCTTCACGCGCCCTTATACGCGAAACCAGGCAATTTTCGACCGGTTTTGCGCATGGGATTCAGCCCGGCGATCTGCCGCGCTCAAAACTGGAAGCGGAGCAGCCGGCCCATGCGCCCGAGAGGCGGAAAGGCGGAGAGGAAGAGGACCGTCAGACGGGCGGGCCAGGACATTCTGGCAATCTGGGCAGAGTCATAACCGCGCGGATCATAGGCGGTCAGGTCATTCCTGAGCTTCAGCCCGRGAATGCGGTCTTCAAGCTCGCGCGGCTCGTCGATGCTCCATAACAGCGTGGCGCCGGTCGCCCGCACCGCGCGGTGATGGCTGACAAGCCATAATCCGAACGGGCTGAAGGCATCGAAGGCCAGTTCGCCATGCCCGAAATGCGCAACCAGCCGTTTGATCAGCCGTGGCACGGCATCCGGTCGGAGATACATCAGCAGCCCCTCCGCAATGATCATTGTCGGCCGGCCCGAAGGCACGTCATCGAGCCAACCCGACTCCGTCACCGGGGAACCGATCAGGGTGTAACCCTGTCTTTCCGGATAGAGACGCCGGCGGAGCGCGACGACGTCGGGATAGTCCAGATCGAACCAGCGTACGCTCGGGGGCGGATCGATCCGGAAGACCCGGCTGTCGAGGCCGCAGCCGAGATGCAGCACCGTCGCATCGGGATGCCGCATGATGAAATCACTGGTCCAGCCATCGAAAATATGCGCCCGCATCGCCAGCGCGATCATGTCATCCCGGCTGACGCCCAGTTTCCGGAAGTCATAGTCGATCCGGCGGACCGCGCTCGCGGCGAAGCGATCATGCAGCAGGGAATCCCGCAGGCGGCTTTCCTCGCCCTTGGCGTAGAGGGTGATGAGGAGCGTTTCCCGCTCCCTGGTCAGGGTCACTTTCTCGGACAGCAATGACTCGGGATCAGTCTGCACTGRCCGCGCCATGTTTCGGGTGGTCTGGCTGCGCACCATTGGGCGATCCCGGATCACGTTGCTGGATCGATCGGCACGGGTCTCGGACGCTCCCTGAGCCCCTGGGCCCGCCGATCAGGGCCTGTGCAGCACCTGCGTATGTGCCGGCATGACTTCGTCCTCGAACAGCTCGGGATAGTTCTGCGCAATCCGGGGCAAGGCGTTGAGGATCTCGCGCAAATGCCTGCGCATCTCGCATTCGGCTCCATCGGCGTCTCCGGCCTCGATGGCATCGAGGATCGCAGCGTGTTGCGCAACGAGCAGCGGAACCGGCGAGGCACCGGGCAGCGACAGATAGCGGACGCGGTCAGTCTGGGCGCGAGCACCTTCGACGATGCGGGCGGCGTAGTCGCAATCGACGATCTCGGCCAGGGTCTGGTGGAAATTCTCGTCGAGCACGGCAAAGGCAGCGCGATCGGCGAGGGCAGACACCTCGCGCTGACGCTCGATCAGCCAGCGCAGCCGCATCACGTCGTCCTTGGTGATCAATGCGCTGGCCGCGCGCGCAATGGCACATTCCACCGCCTCGCGCACGAAGCGGGCATTGGCGATCGCCCGCATCGAAACCTTCATCACATAGGTGCCRCGGCTCGGCAGGACCTGCACGAGACCGGCTTCGGAGAGTTTGATGAAGGCCTCACGGACCGGCTGACGGCTGACGCCGAAGCGGCCGGCGATATCTTTTTCGGAGAGCGCCTCGCCGGGCCTGAGCTGCGTGGCAATAATCGCCTGCCGCAAGGACGAAACCAGTTGCGGAGCGATCGGATCCTTAAGGCGGAGGCTGGGTTCCATCGTCATGGGCAGAGCGTCCCGCTCATCCCCCATCCGTTGGTCTATCTAGCATACCGGTATGGTGGATGTCGCCATGCCCATACGTCGCAGGGGCCCGGCCGCCCAAAGGCGGCCGGGGTCACTTCGGCATTCTATTTCTTGGCGCGGGCGACAATCTGCGTCGGGTTAACGAAGCGCAGCGCGATCACCAGCCAGATCAGCGTCGTGATCATGTAGATCACCGCCATGGCATCGATCGACTGCACGGCGCGGACGCCCGCAGCGAAGACCGCATAATAGAGGGCGACGACGAGTGTCTGGCTGGTCGGGCCTGCGGTCAGGAAGGTCAGCTCGAACATCGCGATCGTCCTGACCAGAACCAGCAGCAATGCAGCCAGAATGCCCGGCATCAGCAGGGGCAGCAGGACGTGAATGAAGAGCTTGAAGGTGTTCGCCCCGAAGACGCGGGCGGCCGCCTCGATCTTGGTGTCGATCTGCTCGATGAACGGGATCATCACCAGGATGACGAAGGGAACCGTCGGCACCAGATTGGCGAGCACGACACCCGACATGCCGCCGGCAAGACCGAGCTTGTAAAGCACCGTCGCGAGCGGGATGCCGAAGGTGATCGGGGGCACCAGCAACGGCAGCAGGAACAGCAGCATGACGAGCTTCTTGCCCGGGAAGTCCCGCCGCGCCAGCGCATAGGCGGCTGGAACGCCGAGCAGGCCCGAGAGGAACACGACCAGGAAGACGATCTGGAAGGTCACGCTCAGCACGTCGGAGAGCTGGAACTCGCTCCAGGCGGCCGAATACCAGCGCGTGGTCCAGCCGGCCGGCAGCCATGTGCCAAGCCAGCGGGTCGCGAAGGAACTGGTCACCACCGTCGCGATCATCGCGCCGAGATTGAGGATGAAGAAGCCGATGAGCGTCCAGTTGGCGGCAGCCCAGAGCTTGCTGGAGAGGCGGGTATCCTTGACCATGATCTCAGCCCTTCCCGCCACCGGCGGGGCCACGGTAGAGCATGCCGCGCGCGGCCAGCACGACGACGACAATGCTGAGCTGCACCACGCCCATGATCATCGCGACGGCAGACGCCATCGAATAATCATACTCCTCGAAGGCAGCCTGATAGGCCGCGATCGAGATGACGCGCGTCGGCCCGGCCGGCGCCCCCAGCAAGACCGCCGAGGGAAAGACCGAAAAGGCCTGCACGAAGCTGAGGCAGAAGGTGATCGCCAGACCCGGCAGCAGGAGCGGCAGCAGGATGTGCTTGAACCGTTCCCAGGGCCCGGCGCCCAGCGTCGCACCCGCCTGCTCGAGCGCCGGATCGACACCGGAGAGGTAGGACAGGGTCAGCAGGAAGGTGAAGGGGAAGCCGGTGATGACGAGTGAAATGCAGACGCCCCAGTAATTGTGCAGGAGCTTCACCGGCGTCGAGATCAGCCCGAGCGTCAGCAGGGTACGGTTAAACCAGCCCTGGGGGCCAAGATAATTCAACRGGCCCTGCGCGACGAGAACCGTGCCGAGCGTGATCGGGATCACGAGGATCGTGGTCAGCAGGCGCTGATGCTTCATCATCCGCACGCGGAAGGCGATCGGGATCGCCAGCAGAAGCGTCACGATCGTGACCGGCAGTGCCAGCCAGAGCGTCGTCGCGATCGTCCCGTACAGGAAGGAATCCGAGAAGAAGCGCGTGTAGTTCGCCAGCATCGGCCCGGTCTTGGGCGTGAAGGAGAGCACGAGCCCATAGAGGAACGGGTAGATGAACAGCGCCAAGAGGAAGAACACCGCTGGCAGAACCAGCAATGTCAGAGAATCGATGCCGCGTGCGGCGAGCCTCTGGCTGAGGGGGATGGATGTCGTCGCGCTCACGCCGCCCCCCCGAAAACCAGGACGCGATCGGGATCTGCCGCCAGAGTGACCTCGCCGCCCGGCGCGATGCGGTCATGCGCCAGGAAGGAGAGATCGGTTCCATCCGCCATGCGGGAGAAGCCGACGAATTCGCGACCGCGGAACTCGGTCGAGACGACGGACGCCTTGAGCCCGGCGCCCCCGGCAGTTGCGGGGTGAAGATCCTCCGGCCGGATCGCGAGCCAGGCCTGAGCACCGGGCGCCACCGCGCCACGCACCCGCCCGACGATCTTGGCGTCACCGACGGTGACGGTCGCACGCTCGCCCTCGACAGAGGCGACGCGACCGGCGACCTTGTTGCGGAAGCCCATGAACTCGGCGACATCGAGATGGTCGGGGCGGGAGAACAGGTCTTCCGGCCCACCGACCTGACGGACCTCGCCGTCACGCATCACGACGATGCGGTCGGCMAGCGACAACGCTTCTTMCTGGTCATGCGTGACGTAGATCGTGGTTGCGCCGAGCGTATTGTGGATGCGGCGGATCTCGGCGCGCATCTCGAGACGCAGCTTGGCATCGAGGTTGGAGAGCGGCTCGTCCATCAGCACGAGCGGCGGCTCGACGACGATGGCCCGGGCGATGGCGACACGCTGCTGCTGTCCGCCGGAGAGCTGGCCGGGCAGTTTTTCGGTCTGGCCCTGCAACCGGACCAGGGCTGCGGCTTCGCCGACACGCCGCTCGATCTCGGATTTCTGGACGCCGCGCATCTTCAGACCGAAGCCGATATTCCGCTTCACGCTCATATGCGGGAAGAGGGCGTAATTCTGGAACACCATGCCGAAGCCGCGCTCCTCGGGCCGCAGCGGGTCGATGCGCCGATCATCGAGCCAGATGCCGCCCCCCGTCGCCGGCAGAAGGCCCGCGATCAGGTTCAGCGTCGTCGACTTGCCGCAGCCCGACGGACCGAGAAGCGCGATGAACTCGCCCTTCTTGATCGTCAGCGACACGTCCTTGACGGCGTTGTGAGTGCCGAAGTCGCGGCTCAGATTGTCGAGCCGCAGCTCGCGGAAGTTCGCAGCGTGAATCGTCATTTAGGTCACGTCTTTGGAAAGCGGCTGATGGGTTCAGTCAGGAAATGTGACGGCGAAGCGAGCCGGCCGGAACCGGCTCGCTGTCGTTAGCGGGTTTCGTTCACTTGCGCTTGGCGCCGCCGACTTCCTCGTCCCAGCGGCGGAAGGCGAGCACCATCTGGTCGGGGTCGAGCGGCGTCTCGAGCGGAGCCTCGGCGATGAGCTTCTCGTATTCGGGGCGGCCGTATTCCTTGATCGCCGCCTGGCTATCGGCGGGCGCCATGTCGAGCGTCACGCCCTTCACCGCCGGACCCGGATAGAAATAGCCCTCGTCATAGGTGTAGGCCTGCTGCTCCTTGGTGAGCAGGAAGTTCATCAGGTCGAGCAGAACCGCGAGCTTCTCGTCAGAGACGCCCTTCGGGATGCACATGTAGTGCKCGTCGGTGACCCAATGGAATCCCTTGAGCGCGCCGACCTTGGCTTCCTTGGGCACGACGCCGAGCACGCGCGGGTTGATGTCCCAGCCCGTGGTCGTGACGGTCATGTCGCGGGAGCCTTCGCCGAGCTCCTTCATCACCGCACCCGTGCCGGCCGGGTAGTACTCGACGTTCTCGCCCAGCGCCTTGAGATAGGCCCAGGTCTTGTCCCAGCCCTTGACCGGGTCCTTCGGGTTCGAATCCCCGAGGATATAGGGCAGGCCCATGATCCAGGTCCGGCCGGGGCCCGAATTGGCGGGGCGCGCATAGAAGAAGCGGTTCTTGTTCTCGCGGGTATAGGCGAGCAGCTCCTCCGCCGTCGTCGGCACCTTCTTGACCTTGTCAGGCATGTACTCGAGCAGCGGCCCGGACGGATAATAGGTCACCACGACGCCCTGCCCGCTCGCGAGGCYCTGCATCTTGGCGGCACCTTCGAGATAGATCTCGTCGAGCTTCGGCAGCGAGCCTGCAAGCTGCGGCAACAGCGGCGTCCAAAGCTTCTGGTCGACACCGGCGGAAAGCGCATCGGTCCCGGTCAGCACCATGTCGATATCGACGCGGTTCGCTTCCTGCTGTGCCTTCAGCTTGCCGGGAAGCTCCGGCGCGGGCGCCTTGGTGAAGGTGATGCGCGAGACCAGGTTCGGCTTGGCCTTGCGGTAATTCTCAATGGCCTTCTGCGTCAGCGCCAGATTGCCGGCGACATCGACGACGGAAAGCGCGACCGGCGAGGTCGGCAGCTTGAGCTGCTGCGCGAAGGCGCCCGGCGCATAGGCCGCGGCACCGGCGAGACCTGCGACGCCGCCGAGAAATGTGCGCCGATTGATGCTGTCCTGGACCATGACTTCTCCCTTCGGTACGGATTTACCGCTTTTGGATTCTTAGACACCTTTCGGCATCAGCCTCGGCGAAGTTCACGTTGACGCCGCCTCGGATTGCCCGGTATCCTAGTATACTAGTGGACCAGAGCTTGGCAATGGGCAGCGCAGCGGCACGACAAAGCACAGACCAGATTCACCGCGCCTTGCGGGACGACGTCCTCAACGCGGTGCTCCTGCCGGGCGAGGCGATGTCGGAAGCGCGGATGGCCGTCCAGTTCGGGGTCAGCCGCACGCCCGTGCGCGAGGCCTTCAAGCGACTGGTCGACGAAGGTTTCCTGGTGGTCGTGCCGCAGGTCGGCACCTTCGTCGCGCCGATCGATCTGGCGGCAGTCTATGACAGCCAGTTCGTGCGCGAAACCTTGGAATGCCGCACTGTCACGCTGGCCGCGCAGCGGATCGACGATGCCGGGCGCGCCGCGCTGGAACGGCTGATCACCCAGCAGGAACAGGCGCTCGCAGTGGGCGATCGCGTCAATTTCTTCCGTGCTGACGAGGCCTTCCATGCCGAGCTCTCGCGGCTATCGGGCCACCCCTCGGTCTGGGGCCTGATCGAAGGCGTCAAGGCGCAGCTTGACCGCGTGCGCTGCCTGTCGCTCGAGGCCGCGTCCTGGCCCGGCATGATCATGGACCAGCATCGCGAGATCGCCGCGAAGGTCAGCGCCGGCGACGTGCTCGGCGCCGAGACGGCAATGCGGGCGCATCTGCGCACGGTGTTCGACGCCATCGAGGCGATCGCGCGCAATCATGTTGACGCCTTCGTCGCCAACACCCCGATCCGCAAGGCCTGAGCCGGCCGCATTCTCTGCATCACGACAAGAAACGACAAGGAAGGAACGCGACGATGGAACAAACTTGGCGCTGGTTCGGGCCGGACGATGTGGTGACGCTCGCCCAGGCACGGCAGGCGGGCGCGCAAGGCATCGTCAACGCGCTGCATCAGATTCCCTATGGCGTCGTCTGGAGCGTCGAGGAGATCGAGGCGCGCAAGGCGATCATCGAAAAGGACAAGAGCCTCGGCCTGCGCTGGTCCGTGGTCGAGAGCCTGCCGATCCATGAAAGCGTCAAGATCGGCGAAGGCGATCTCGAGCCGATCTTCGTCAACTACCGCCAGTCGCTGCGCAATCTCGCCGCCTGCGGCATCGAGGTGGTCTGCTACAACTTCATGCCGGTTCTCGACTGGACCCGGACCGAACTCGCCTGCCCCCTGCCCGGCGGCGGCACGGCGCTGCGCTTCAACCTGCATGAATATGTCGCCTTCGACCATTTCATGCTGGAGCGACCTGGCGCCGCCGACGGCCACTCTGCCGAGGTGATGGACCGGGCCAAGGCCTGGTTCGAGCGCTCGACCGAGGCCGATCGCGCCCGTCTGCTCGCCAATATCATGGCCGGGCTGCCCGGCGCCTATGATCGCTATGACGTGCCCGGCCTGAAGCGCATGCTCGCGCGCTATCATGAGATGAGCCATGACGGGTTGCGCGCCAATCTGAAGCGGTTCCTCGAGGCGGTGATCCCGACTGCGGAAGAGGTCGGGATTCGCATGTGCATTCACCCCGACGATCCGCCGCGCCCACTCTTCGGCCTGCCGCGCATCTGCTCGGACGAGAGCGACATCGCCTTCATACTCAGTGCGGTCGATACCCCGTCCAATGGCCTGACGCTGTGCTCGGGCTCGCTGGGGGCCAACCCAGGGAACGACGTGCCCGGAATCGCCCGGCGCTTCGCCGACCGGATCTGGTTCGCGCATCTGCGCAATGTCGCCAAGGATCCGGACGGCTCCTTCATGGAGGCAGAGCATCTCGGCGGCGACACCGACATGGTGGCGCTGGTCGATGTGCTGATGGTCGAGGAGCAGCGCCGCAAGGCCGCCGGCTGGCGCCATTGGCGCATCCCGATGCGGCCCGATCACGGCCATGAACTGCTCGACGATATCGGCAAGGGCAGCTTCCCGGGCTATCCGGCCGTCGGCCGCCTGCGCGGCCTCGCGGAGCTGCGCGGCGTGATGGCCACCCTGACCAGCCTGCGCGGCTACGACGCCTGATCAGGCCAGGGACGCTACTTAGGCCAGAAGACGCTGATCGGCGAGCTGCACCAGCTTGCCGCCAGCAATCGTCGCAACGACGCGCGGCTGCGGCGCATCCTCGACGATGATCAGATCCGCCCGCCTGCCCGGCGCAATGACGCCGCKATCGGCCAGGCCAAGGGCTTCCGCCGGGGCCTCGGAAACCAGCCTCCAGGCCTCGGGAAAGCTCGCCGTGCCGTTGCGCGCCAGCATGAAGGGCGCCAGCAGCAGCGCCGGATAATAGTAATCCGACGCCAGAATGGTGCAGAGCCGCTTGCCGACCATATCCTCGGCGGCCGGGCAGCCGGTATGCGAACCGCCGCGTACGACATTGGGCGCGCCGAACACCGTCGCCTCGTCATGCGCGACCGCCTCGCGCGCCGTCGCCTCATCCATCGGGAACTCCGCCACGGTCACGCCGAGCGAGCGATACCAACGCCGCATGTCCGGGCTCATGTCGTCATGCGAGAGCGTCGGAATGCCGGCGGCCAGCGAGGCCTTCGCCAGCCGCGCGACCGATTCCGGCACGTCGTCGCCGCGGTCATGGGCGTTCTGCGCCAGGGCCATGAAGTCGGCATGTGAGAGGCCGGTGCGCTCGACCATCTTGGCGACCTTGTCCGGCCGGGTCGTCTCCTTGAGGATCCCGCCGGTATGGTCGTTGAAGGCCAGCACTCCGACGCGCCCCGCCTGCAGCCACTCGATAATCTCGGCCTCGGCATCGAGGTTGAAGGTCTCGTGGCGCAAATGAAATCGGGTATCGGCCCCAAGTTCCGGCCCGAGCCGTGCAATCGCCTCGACCAGGCGCCGCGCATTACCGGCTCCGCGCAGGCCGGGTTCCCAGGACCAGGTGACGCCGTGGAAGGCCGTGGTGATACCGCAGCTCAGCATGGCGCGATCGGCATCGCGCAGAGCGAGATCGATATCGAACGACACGCGCGGTCGCGGCATGATGTGCCGCTCGAAGGCATCACCATGACAATCGACCATGCCCGGCAGGACGAGCAGGCCGGTGGCGTCYAGGCGCAAGGCGCCGGCAGGAGGAGACGCATCGAGCGCAGCGATGGACGATCCATCGGTGACGAGATCGGCACGGGTGAGCGCGGCGGTCAGAACTGTTCCGCCCGTGATATGAAGTGACACGCCCGCCTCCGCCGCAGCCCCTGGGAGGGCGCGCTTGACGGGTCAGCATGACGGCAGAATGACAAGCGGGCCGGTCAGGATGGCGTCCGGCCTTGTTCAACGCACCGAGACCGGCGACAACGTCATCGACCGGGCGGCCTTCCGCAAAGCCGGCATCGTCCACTGCGATCAGCAAGCGGCGGCATCGGCGAGGCGCAGGACGGTGACGCTCCGGCCCAGGATCATTTCAAGACCTCGGTCGCGGTGATGATGGAACGGGCGATGTCGACCAGCTTGCGCTTCTCGTTCATCGCGGTGCGGCGCATCAGGGCATAGGCCTCCGCTTCGGGGAGCCCCTTGAGGCGCATGACGATCCCCTTGGCATGATCGATCAGCGCGCGGTCGTCGCGCTGCGACCGCACCTCGTCCAGCCCCTCGCGCAGCTTCGAGGCAGCGTCGAAGCGACTGATGCAGGCCTGGAGGATCGGCTTGAGCGCCGCCCGGTTCAGCCCGTCGACGGCATAGACCGCGACCCCTGCCTCGACGGCCGCCTCGATCAAGGCCGGATCCGGCGGCTCGACGAACAGGGTGACCGGCCGCTTCGGGCGCTGGCTGACCAAAAATGCCTCAGCCAGCGCATGATGGTCGGGGCTCGCGAGATCGATCACGACTACATCGGGGTCATGTGACTCAACGCTAGTGACTTGCCCGTTTGTCGCACCGATTTGGACGAGATCGGTAAAGCCCGCCTCGCGCAAGCCCTCGTCGAGAATGGCAGCCCGGACCGGGTTGGCGTCGACGATCAGAATTTTCAACGCAGGTGTCATGAGCCACGACGCCTAACGCAGTGAGGATAAGGCCCGTCCTCAGCCCGACAGGATTGCGACACCTGCCAGAATGAAACCACCACCGGCGATGCGGGCAAGCTGCGGCATCCGCACCGCAAGCTGGCCCGCAAGAAGCAAGCCTACTCCATGCAGGGCAGATGTCGCGATCACAAAGCCGATCGCATAGCTCACACCGCTGGCATCCTCCGGCATCTCGGCGCCATGGGCAAAGCCGTGGAAGATCGCGAAGATCCCGCAGGCAAGGGCGCCGGCAGCGAGCGGCGGCGCGAGATTGAGTGCGATGGCAAGCCCGAGGATGACGATGGAAAAGGCGATACCGACCTCCGCGCCTGGAAGCGGTCCGCCGGACATCGCCCAGAGCCCGGCCAGCGCCATGGCCGAAACGAAGGTGACGGGGTAGGCGATGCGCGCCCTGCCACCGACGAGCCCGGCCCAGAGGCCGACCGCGATCATCGCCAGCGCATGATCCAACCCGGTGAGCGGATGCTGCAGCCCGTGAACGAGACCATCTACGGAGCCCACTCCGGTATGGGCAAGGGCGGGTGCCGCCATCATCGTCACGAGCGACGCCAGGGCGCCCGTCAACCGCGTCAGCATGTTCGCCTCCTCTATCCCGGGGCGATCGCCTTCAGGCCGCCCACGGTCTCGATGAAATCCACCACCGCATCGACGCCCTCGCCCTCCCGCGTATTGGTGAAGACGAAGGGTCGCTTGCCCCGCATGGTTCTTGAGTCCCGGTCCATCACAGCAAGATCCGCGCCAACATGCGGAGCGAGATCGGTCTTGTTGATGACGAGCAGGTCCGAGCGGGTGATGCCCGGGCCGCCCTTGCGCRGGATCTTCTCGCCGGCTGCGACATCGATCACGTAGATCGTCAGATCGGCGAGTTCGGGCGAGAAGGTCGCCGCCAGATTATCTCCGCCGGACTCGATCAGGATCAGGTCGAGCGCGGGAAATTTGCCGCGCATTTCCTCGACCGCGGCGAGGTTGATCGAACAATCCTCGCGGATCGCGGTATGCGGGCAGCCGCCGGTCTCGACGCCCATGATGCGCTCCTCGGGCAGAGCCCCTGCGACGGTCAGGAGACGCGCATCCTCCTTGGTGTAGATGTCATTGGTGATGGCGCAGAGATCGTAACGATCGCGCATGCGCTTGCAGAGCACCTCCATCAGGGCGGTCTTGCCGGAACCGACCGGGCCGCCGATGCCGACGCGCAAGGGGCCGTGGGGAGAGCGGGTCATGAGCGGAACAGCCTCGAATACTGGGTTTCGTGGCGCAGGGACGCAAGGTCCGAGCGCAGCGCGCAGCCGCCGAGATCAGCGAGCGTCGCGGTTTCCGCGCGCGTGGCAGCCGCATGCAAGGACGGCACCAGCCCAGCCGTAATCCTCTGCCCGTCGGTCTGTCCGATGACGCCGAGCCTGACCGAGGCCGAAACCAGATTGGCGACGAAGGCGAGGCTGTAAGCTTCCAGGGCCGGGCGCAGCGGCACGTCATGGCCGCTGGCGGCGGACGCGACCGCAATGGGATAGGCGACGTCGCCCTCCCAGGCAGCGCGGAGCCGATCAAATGCCGCGCAGGGCCAGGCGGCGCGAACGGCCGCGACGAACGCATTGCCCTGCGTCACCGTTTCCAGCCGCCGCTCCGCGGAGTTCGCCAGCGCCAGGGCCAGCTCCGCCACCTCGCTCAGCGCCGCGCCGTCCTCAGCCCCGAGGGCGTTGTAGGCGCACGTGAACAGGACGAGGTCGTTATGGAGGGAGCCGTGGCCGACGAGCGCCTCGAGCCAATCGCGAAGCGTGTCGGCATTGGTGAGGTCGCCGGCCTCGAAGGCCCATTCCAGCCCATGCGAATAGGCAAAAGCGCCGACCGGGAAGGACGGCGAAAGCCAGACCATCAACCGCAGATGGGCGTGCGACATCAGCCCTCAATGGTCGTGCTTGTGACCCTTGTGCGCGTGTTCGGCGCCATGATGGTGGCCGTCGTCATGCTTGTGATCATGATCGCCATGGCCGTGGTCGTGGCCACAGCCGCAATCCGCACCGTGGGCATGCGCATGGGCGTGGGCATGGTTCGCGTGATCATCACGCTTGTTCTCGTGGTGGTCGTGGCCATGGTGATCGTGAGCATGATCATGGCCGGCGTGAGCGTGCCCCTTCTCGTGATGACCGTGGCCGTGATCGTGCCCGCAGCCGCAGGATGCGTCATGCGCGTGATCGTGATCATGACCGCGTTCATGGTCGTGGGCGTGACCGTGATCATAGGCGCCGCGCTCAGGCTGGAACGGACGTTCGACCACGCTCATGGCGCAGCCCTGGCCACGGACCATCTCGGCGAGGACGTGGTCGTTCTCGATATAGATGGCGTCCGACGTGATCTCCGCGGGCGTGTGCCGGTTGCCGATATGCCAGGCGACGCGCATCAGCCGCAGCGGGTTCTCGGCCCGCACTTCGAGCAGGCTCTGCGCAGCGGCCCTGACCAGGACCAGGCCGCCGTCTTCGAGTTTCACGGCATCGCCATCGTTCAGAACCGTCGGTTTGTCGAGATCGAGCAGGATCTCGCGCCCGCCATCGCCTTTCAGCGCGATGCGGCGGCGATTGCGGTCCTCGTGGTCGAGCGTCAGGGTCTCGACGACCTTGTCCTGCTTGACCGCGGCCTTGCGGACGACGGAGGTGGCGCGCAGCATGATGGTACCCGTGACAACGAAATGGATCAGAGGCGATCGACCGATCGCGGCTCGACCACTTCGATCACCGGAGGMGTCGTGACGCAAGCCCCCGCGATCTCGAGGAACGCCTGAAGATGCGGCTGCTGCAGGTGGCGGTCGATATGCTCGCGCTGCTCCCAGCTCTCCACCGACACGAAATACCCGGGCTCCGTAATGCTCTCATGCATGTCATAGGCGAGACAGCCATGTTCGCGACGTGTCGCGGCGATACAGTCTTGCGCCGCAGCGACAAAGGCTGCGCGGGTTTCCGGGCGGATGCGCGCCCGCGCAATGACGATAACCGGATCCGACATACCGCGTTCTCCTCTCGTGCCTGAGGGCGCTTCACCCGCCCAGAGAGAATACGCACGTTTCGGCGGGCTGGATGCAGCCGCCGCGCCCTCTGCAGCAGAATGGCGCAGAGGGTCCGGATGCGTGGGATGCGCTTGCGAAGGCGAGGAGCCGGATTTCGCCGCCCTTACCGTGGCCGCGCCTTCACCTCGGTGTCGAACTTCTTCAGCAGGCGCGAGCGTTCGGCCGGACTGCCCCAGCGCGGTGTATCGTAGTCGATCAGCTTGATCTCCGAGAACTTTGGCGCGTCGGGAGAGAGTTCGGCGTTCCTGTTCGACGGGATCGAGTTGATCTTGAGCTTGGCGTTGATGTTCTGCGCCTCGGGCGAGAGCGTGAAATCGATGAAACGGCGCGCCGCCTCGGCATTCCTGCCGCCCTTGATGATCGAAACCGAGCCGGTCTCGTAGCCCGTGCCTTCGCAGGGCGCGACGGTCTGGATCGGCGCCCCCTGCAGCTTCTGCGTCAGCATGTCGTGGATGAAGGCGATGCCGATCGCCGTCTCGCCCAGCGCCGTCGCCTTGACCGGTGCAATGCCGGACTTGGTGTACTGATTGATGTTCTTGTGCAGGGCCTTGAGATAGTCGAAGCCCTTCTCCTCGCCGAGGCGCTGCACGGTGGTCGCGAGGAAGACGTAAGCCGTGCCGGACGAGCTCGGGTCGGCAATCTGGACCTCGTCGCGATAGGCCGGGTCGAGCAGGTCTGCCCAGCATTTCGGCTCGGGCAGGCCCTTCTTCTTCAGCATCTCGGTGTTGTAGCCGACGCCAAGCGCGCCGAGATAAATGCCGGAGGTGCGGAATTTCGACTGCTCGGCATGGCGCTGTGCCCAATCATGCAGCTCGGCGAGCTTGGGCGAACGATACTCGTCGAGCAGCCCCTCCTCCGCCGCCTGCAGATGCGGCTCACCGGGGCCGCCCCACCAGACATCGCCACGCGGATTGGAGGCTTCCGCCTTGACCTGCGCATAGACCTCGCCCGTGCTCTTGCGCACCATCGAGACCTTGATGCCGGTGGCGCGCTCGAACATCGTCGCGCCCTCACGACACTGTTCTTCGAGAATCGAGCAATAGACTGTGACCTGCCCCTGCGCCGCAGCGGGCTGATAGGAGGCCAGAAGCGCAGCGCTGGCGAGCCAGAACGACGCCTGGCGAGCGAAACGGAAACCGGACACGAGCTCTCTCCCTGGCAAACTTGTCTGCCTGACAAATTCATTTGCCGACGAAGAAAGGATGCGCGAGCGGGCTAGTCAATACGGAAGCGGCGCGCGCCCATGCGGTCCACAGCCCCGGGCGCCACTCAATCGCTCAGAACAGGAAATAGCGCTGCGCCAGCGGCAGCTCGCTGGCAGGTTCGCAAACCAGCAACTCGCCATCCGCCACCACCGCATAGGTTTCCGGATCAATCCGGATGTCGGGCGTCGCGTCGTTGTGGATCATGCTCTTCTTGGAGATGCCGCCACGCGTGTTCTCGACCGCGACCATCTCCTTGTCCGTACCGAGGCGGGACTTGAGGCCACTCGCCAGCGCGGCCTGCGAGACGAAGACCAGCGATGTCGTGGTCACGGCCTTGCCGAAGGCGCCGAACATCGGGCGGTAATGCACCGGCTGCGGCGTCGGAATCGATGCGTTGGGATCGCCCATGGGCGCAGCCGCGATCATGCCACCCTTGAGGACGAGATCGGGCTTGGCGCCGAAGAAGGCCGGCGACCAGAGCACGAGATCGGCTAGCTTGCCGATCTCGATCGAGCCGATATGGCGCGAGATGCCATGCGCGATCGCCGGATTGATCGTGTATTTCGCGACATAGCGCTTGGCGCGGAAATTATCGGCGCCGGTGCCGGCGTCCTGTGGCAGCGGACCGCGCTGCACCTTCATCTTGTGCGCGGTCTGCCAGGTCCGGGTCACGACCTCGCCGATGCGCCCCATGGCCTGGCTATCCGAGGACATCATCGAGAGCGCGCCGAGATCGTGCAGGATGTCCTCGGCCGCGATCGTCTCCTTGCGGATGCGGCTTTCGGCGAAGGCGAGATCCTCGGGGATAGAGGGCGAGAGGTGATGGCAGACCATGAGCATGTCGAGATGCTCGTCGAGCGTGTTGACCGTGAAGGGCCGCGTCGGATTGGTCGACGACGGCAGCACATTGGGCAGGCCCGCCACCTTCATGATGTCGGGCGCATGGCCGCCGCCGGCCCCCTCGGTGTGGAAGGCGTGGATGGTGCGGCCCTTGAAGGCCGCGATCGTGTCCTCGACGAAACCGCTCTCGTTCAGCGTGTCGGTGTGGATCATCACCTGGATGTCGTAGTCGTCGGCGACGGAGAGGCAGTTGTCGATCGCGGCCGGTGTCGTACCCCAGTCTTCATGCAGCTTCAGCGCGCAGGCGCCGGCCTCGATCATTTCCGTCAACGCGCCCGGCAGCGYGGCATTGCCCTTGCCGGCAAAGGCGAGGTTCATCGGGAAGGCGTCGGCCGCCCTGATCATCTGGCCGAGATGCCAGGGGCCGGGCGTGCAGGTCGTCGCGAGCGTGCCATGGGCCGGGCCGGTGCCGCCGCCCAGCATCGTGGTGAGGCCGCTCATCAGCGCGTCCTCGATCTGCTGCGGACAGATATAGTGGATATGGCTGTCGAAGCCGCCGGCGGTGATGATCTTGCCTTCGCCGGCAATGACCTCGGTTCCGGGGCCGACAATAATGGTCTCGGACGGATTGAAGTTTCCGAACCCGTTCTGGATATCTGGATTGCCGGCCTTGCCGATGGCGCAGATGCGCCCGGCCCGGATACCGATATCGGCCTTGACGATGCCCCAATGGTCGAGGATMAGCGCGTTGGTGACGACGGTATCGACCGCACCAGCGGCATTGCTGACCTGGCTCTGGCCCATGCCGTCGCGGATGACCTTACCGCCGCCGAACTTCACCTCCTCGCCATAGGTGGTGAAATCCTTCTCGACCTTGATGACGAGTTCGGTATCGCCGAGGCGCACCGTATCGCCGGTCGTCGGGCCGAACATGGCGGCATAGGCATTGCGCGGAAAGGGAAAGGGCATCTCGAAGTCCCTGGTCGGTTCTTGCGACGTGTTAGCAATTCTCAGGCCGATGCATCCGGCTCCGATTTGGGCTGCCGGTCCTCAGCGCGCCGCTTCGTCTTGGCCTTCGCACCCGCGGGCTTGCGGCGGCGGGTAGCGCGCAGGCTCTCCTCCTGCAGCATCTCGAGCTGGACCTGCTGGATCTCGGCCAGGCGCTGCCATTGCCGGGTGATCAGATGGTCGATCTTCTCGTGCAGATGGCGGATCTCGAGTTCGGCCTTGAGGTTGACCTGATAGTCGTTGAACGAGCGCAGACGGTCCTTCTGCTCCTGCCGCTTCTGGCTCATCATGATGATCGGAGCCTGGATCGCCGCGATGCAGGAGAGGACGAGGTTCAGCAGGATGAAGGGATAGGGGTCGAAGGCATTGTCCATCCCTTCCACGACATTGATCATCATCCAGATCGCCAGCACGACGCCAAAGCTGATCAGGAAGGCCCAGGAGCCGCCGAAGCCGGCGAGACCGTCGGAGAGGCGCTGCCCTACCGTGCGATGCTCCTCGAAATCGTCCTCGACATTCGCCGCGATGGTGTCCTGCTTGGCGATGCTTTCGACGACTTCACGGTCGAGCTCCGTGTACTCGCCATGCTCCTCACGCAGGATTTCCTCGACATAGCGCGTGCGGTAGCGCGCGAGCTCCGCCTTGCTGATCAGGCTCTGCTCGGTAAGCTGCGGGAAGTCGGACTGGATGCGCTCGGCCAGGGAAGGACGCAGCGTGGCAAGCGGGACAAGGTTCTTGCGGCTGGTCTCGACACCCGAAATGGCGCAGGTCCCGCGCTTCTTTCCGTTCGCGGCCAGTTGTTGTGACGATTTCTCTGCGATCGCGGTCATCGGCACTCTCACCCCGCACCGGCATCGGTCTCGCTAGAGCTTACCCATTATCTCCTGCCGGAAGCCATAGACCTCGCGCTTGCCGCCGAGCGCCACGAGCCTGACCTCGCGGGTCTGGCCGGGCTCGAAGCGCACAGCCGTTCCCGCCGGAATATCGAGCCGAAAGCCCCTCGCCTTCTCGCGTTCGAAGGAGAGCGCGGGATTCGCCTCGAAGAAATGATAGTGGGAGCCGATCTGGAT
>NZ_JBFTLD010000010.1:0-58574 GCF_056396265.1 Allobosea sp. 05T422_2
GGCCTGCTCGATACGGGTCATGGCATCGATCGCGTCGCTGACGATGGTGCCGCCGGTGCGGGCGACGGCGGCGGCGTCATCGGCCAGCGCAACCGACTCGCGCGAAGACTGGGCTGAGGTCTTGACGGACGCGGCGAGCTCTTCGGTCGTGGCCGCCGTCTGTTCGAGCGCGGCGGCCTGTTCCTCGGTGCGTCGCGACAGGTCGTCGGCACCGGACGCGATCTCCTGCGAGGAGGTGGCGATCGAACCCGACGTCGCCTGGATGGTCGTGACCATCTCGCCGAGCTGTTCCATGGCGTGATTGAAATGGCTGCGCAGCAGCGCGTATTCGGGCGGCATCTCCGCGTCCATGCGGAAGGTCAGGTCACCCTTGGCGAGCGCGGCCATGCCTTCGCTGACCAGGCTGACGACCCTGTCGCGCTCGTCCGCCTTGGCCTGCTCGACGGCGCGGGCCTCGGCCTCGACCTTGAGACGGGCGGCCTCGGACGCCTCGAGATAGACCGAGATGGCATAGTCCATGTCGAGCAGGGTCGCCTTGACGATGGCGGTGATCTCGGCGGCGCGGTCTTCGGCGCCCTCGATCTTGCCGCCGAAGCGGCCCTTCGGCCAGCGCGCCTCGAGCACCTTGCCGATCAGCTGCTCCAGCAGCAGGGCATAGCCGCCGATATACCAGCGCGGCTCCAGCCCGATCCTGGCGTGGACCTTGCCGACCGTGGTGACGGCGGCGACGTAATCCTCGTCGAGCTGGCCCCGGGCGATACGATCCCAGTAGCCGAGCTGCTTGCTCTTCGCGTGCTCGATATGGGCGTCGCTGCCGAAGAAAACGCGGGTTTCGGGGAAGGCGCGGACCTGTGCATAGAAGGCGCCGAGCGCATCCGGCAGGGCCTCCAGCAGCGTGTCCTCGACATCGTGGATGTGCCGCAACGCGTCCGGACCGAGCTTCATGAAGTCGCGCCGCCGGGCGAGATCGTCGGATGGTGCCATAGCCGTTTACTCAAGCCTGATGCGCCGAGCCCCCTCGGCACGCCGGCCGAAACTCGGCGATGGCTGGTTAATATCCGAAGAAGATTGCGGCTCTTGCCTGCAGGACGGAGCGTCTGTGGTCCTATGCCGCAGGATTGTCAGTCGCCAGCGGTTCACCGCAGGCCTTCATAGCGCTCGAGAAAGGCTTCGACGGGCAGCGTCCGGAAATCGTCGAGTGCGGAGCGTAAGGCGGCATGATCCYAGTCCCACCAGGACAGCGCGATCAGCCGCTCGGCGATGTCTTCGGGAAAGCGCCGGCGGATCGGCCTGGCCGGGTTGCCGGCGACGATGGTGTAGGCCGGCACGTCCTTGGTGACGACGGCGCCGCCGGCGACGACCGCGCCCGTGCCGATCGAGCGGCCGGCCAGCACGATCGCGCCATGGCCGATCCAGACATCGTGACCTATCGTCACCGGCGTCGAGCGGCGCCAGGCGAAGAAGGGCGCATCGTCCTCGGCATCGTCGAAATAGGCGCTGGCGCGGTAGCTGAAATGCGACTGGCTCGCCCGCTGCATCGGGTGGTTGCCGGGGTTGATGCGGGTCATGGCCGCAATCGAACAGAACTTGCCGATTGTCGTGTAAATGACATTCGAGTCGTTCACGACATAGGAGTAGTCCCCCATCGTCGACTCGACGAAGGAGGTGCGCGCGCCGATTTCGGTGTAGCGCCCGAGCGTCGCCTGCCGCACATGAGCGGTCGGGTCGATCACAGGTTCAAGTCCGAGTTTCTTGCCCGTCATGTCATCATCCTCTCAAGATCTGCTGGAACCCTCTGCAGCCATGACGGCCGCAGGATCGGGAGTCCTGGTGCTGGTGGTTGGCCCGTCCGGAGCGGGCAAGGACACGTTGATGGAGGCCGCCCGTGCCGCGCTGGCAGGTGATGGCCGCTTCGCCTTCGTCCGCCGTCTGATCACCCGCCAGGCCATGGCCGGCGCGGAGGACCATGACAGCTGCAGCGAGGCTGAATTCGACGCGACGGAGGCGCGCGGCGCACTCGCGCTCAGCTGGCGCGCCCATGGCCTTTGCTACGGCATTCCGGCCGCGGCGCTGGCCGGCATCGCGAGCGGGCAGGTGGTCATCGCCAATGGCTCGCGCCGGGCCGTTCCCGCGGCCGAGCGTCTTGCCGGCCAGGTGACGGTGGTCAACATCACCGCCCCGAACGAGGTTCTTGCCAGGCGGCTGGCAGCGCGTGGACGCGAAAGCGAGGCCGATATCCGTGCCCGGCTTGCCCGTGAGGTGCCGCTGACGACCGAGCGCGCGCAACTGGTTTCGATCCAGAACGACCGGACCGTGGCCGAGGCGGCTGGCGAGTTCGTCGCCGTGTTGACCGCGCTCAGCCCGCATCGCTGATCAGGCCAGCGGGAAACTGTCGAGCAGGCGGAAGCGGCCTGCCCGCGTGTCCTGCTTGAACAGCGCGATGCGGTCGATCACGGCGGGCTTCGCCGGAACGGCCCGTGCATAGGCATCGCTGAGAGCGATCTGCACCGCAGCCCCCTGATCCATCGGCAGCGAGCCGGTCAGCGTCATGTGGAAACGGAAGGCGTCGCCGACATAGGGATAGCCATAGGCTTCGAGATAGGCGCGCTGGGCCGGGGTCAGCGGGTGCTTCAGCCGCCGCGCCATGTCGGCCTCGGCCAGCGGAGCGCGGAACGGCTCGAAGGCCTGGACGAGGGCAAAGGCGAAGTGCTGCAGCGCCGGGCTTTCGGCCGAAGGAGTCAGCGCGATGAAGGAACCGAGCGCAGTGAGACTCAGGCCGTCGAGACGGACGCTCTCGAGGCCTGCCGCATAATTATGGGCGAAGGCGCGCAACTGGCCTTCGCTGCGACCGGCAGCCAGTTCGAAGGGCGCCTTCAGCGTGGCGTGGAAACCGTAGCGGCGCGGCTCCTCAGTCAGCGTCGGCCACTGGCTGTGATCGCAGCCGGGCGGCACGAGGGCGGGGACATCCGCGCCGGTGACGGCGTCATAGCCCAGCACGGCGCTGCCGAAGCGCCAGAGGGCGCTGTCGGCGGCGGGGGCGTAATAGAGAGCGTAGCGCGGCGTGCTCAAAATGCGCGCTCGCCCTTCGACCAGACGGCGGCGATCACCGGCGTCGCACCGAGTGCCTTGAAGCGCACCAGGTCGGCGCGCAGGCCGGTCTTGAGATGGCCGCGATCCTTCAGGCCGAGGATGTCGGCGACCTTCCAGGTCACCATGCCCATGGCGTCGGGCAGCGCGATGCCATGGCTGGCGTGCAGCTTCAGCACCGCCTGCAGCAGGCTTGCCGGCACATAATCCGAGGAGAGGCCGTCGAGCAGGCCCTTCTCGGCCAGTTCGGAGACCGAGACGCCGCCGGAATGCGAGCCGCCGCGCACGACGTTCGGTGCACCGGCGATGGTGGCAAGCCCACGCTGCTTCGCGGCAGCCGCCGCCTCGATCGTGGTCGGAAATTCCGAGATCACGGCGCCCGATGCGACACCGGCCTCGACATGGTCGACCGTCGTGTCGTCATGGGTTGCAATCGGGATGCCGCGCGTCCGGAACATCTCGACCACGGCGCTCCAGTTGCTCGGTACATTGGCCGTGCCTTCGGACTGGCGGACGGCGACGTCCTCCTCGAACTCGGCCTCGGTCTTGCCGTTGCCGAGCGCATAGGTGCGCAGGTGCTGGATGTCGCGCCACTGGCGCTGGCCGGGCGTGTGGTCCATCAGCGAGACGAGCTGGACGAGATCGTCCTCGCGATAGGGCTCGATGTCGCGCATCAGGTCCGGGCTGGTCAGTTCGCAGCGCATGTGGATGCGGTGGTCGATGCGGAAGACGCCTTCGGCCTTGCCTTCGCGCAAGGCCTTCATCACGTCGGCGAAGATGTCCTTGCGGTAGTCCTTGGCCGAGAAGGGCGTGCCGGCGCAGACCGCGTCATAGACGGTGGTGACCCCGGAGGCCGCCATCTGGGCGTCATGGACCAGCGCGGCTGCAAGCCCGTTCGGCCAGAACACCTTGGGCCGGGGCATGAAGTGCTTTTCCATGTTGTCGGTATGCATCTCGACGAGGCCGGGCGCGACATAGTCGCCGCCGATGTCGATCGCGCCCGGCAATTGCGAGCGGCCCTGGTCGACAGCGGTGATCCCGGTTGCGTCGAAGGCGATCGTGCCGGTGACGACCTCGTTCTCCAGGATCAGCTTGGCATTGGTGAGAACGGTCTGCATCAGGCGGCCTTCCGGAATGCGGTGATGTCGAGATAGCGGGTGGCGACGCGCTCGCGCACCGCCTCGTCATGGAAGATCCCGACGATGGCGGACCCGTTTGCGCGCGCCTCGCCGATCAGGTCAACCACGACGTCGCGATTGGCGGCATCGAGCGAGGCGGTCGGTTCGTCGATCAGCAGGATCGGCGCCGGATCGACGAAGGAACGGGCGATGTTGACGCGCTGCTGCTCGCCGCCGGAGAAGGTGGCGGGCGCGAGGTGCCAGAGGCGTTCCGGCAGGTTCAGCCGGGCGAGAATCGCCTTGGCGCGCGCGCTGGCCTCATCAGGGGAGACGCCGCGTGCCAGCAGCGGATCGCGGACGATGTCGAGCGCCGAAACGCGCGGGATCACGCGCAGGAATTGCGAGACGAAGCCGAGCGTGCGGCGGCGGATATCGAGCACGGTACGCGGCACGGCCGCGACGATGTCGATGGCCCGGCCGGCATGGGTGATGTGGATATGGCCGGAACTCGGCCGGTAGTTGCCGTAGAGAATGCGCAGCAGGCTCGACTTGCCGGCGCCGGAGGCTCCGGCCAGGACGAGCGCCTCGCCGGCCTCGACGCTGAAATTGATATTGTCGAAGACAGGCAGCCGGACCCCGCCCTGATTGTGCAGGGTAAAGGTCTTGGCAACGTTCTCGACGTGAATCATCGTGGTCATGGTCGGGATGCCTTGCGCGGTTCCGGTGACGCGATTGTGACGCTCATACGCTCAGCACGGCCGAGGTGAGCAATTGCGTGTAGGCGTGATGGGGGTCGTCCAGGACCTGATCGGTCAGTCCCTGCTCGACGACACGGCCGTCCTTCATCACCATCAGCCGGTCGGTGAGCAGGCGCGCGACGGCAAGGTCATGCGTCACGATGATGGCGGCCAGACCGAGATCACGGACCAGCACGCGCAGCAGATCGAGCAGCCGCGCCTGCACGGAGACGTCGAGGCCGCCGGTCGGCTCGTCCATGAAGACGAGTTTCGGCTCCGAGACCAGCACGCGGGCGATCTGCAGGCGCTGCTGCATGCCACCCGAGAACTGGCGCGGACGATCGTCGATGCGGTTCTCGGCGATCTCGACACGGGTGAGCCAGTCKAGCGCGCGCTCGCGGATCTTGCCGTAATGCCGGTCGCCGCGGTCCATCAGGCGCTCTCCGACATTGCCGCCGGCCGAGACGTCCATGCGCAGGCCGTCGCGCGGGTTCTGGTGCACGATGCCCCAGGCCGTGCGCATCAGGCGGCGGCGATCCTGCTCGGCGACCGAATAGATGTCGAGCGGCTGACCGGAGCCTCGGAACAGCACTTCGCCCTCGTCCGGTGCGTCGATGCCGGCAAGGCAGCGCAGCAAGGTCGATTTACCCGAGCCGGATTCGCCTACGATGCCGAGCACCTCGCCCGGCCAGAGATCGAAGGAGACATCGGCGCAGCCGATGCGCTCGCCGTAGAAGCGGCTGACGCCGGAGACCGAGAGCAGCGGATCGGGATCGATGCCGAGATCCTGCGGGGAGACATGCTGGGTCATGACTTCGACACCTCGTCCTTGGCCTGCTTGTCGTCGACGAGATGGAGCGCCGATGCGTCGGCCAGCATCGCGCCGCGATGACCGTCGGCGCGCCGCGTCTCGCAATGGTGGCTGTCGGAGCAGACGAACATGCGGCCGCCGCGGTCGTCCGTGATGACTTCGTCGAGATAGGAATCGGTCGCGCCGCAGAGCCCGCAGGGCTCGTTCCAGCTCTGGATGCGGAAGGGATGGTCCTCGAAGTCGAGGCTGCGCACGCTGGTATAGGGCGGCACCGCATAGATGCGCTTCTCGCGGCCGGCTCCGAAGAGCTGGAGCGAGGGCGACATATGCATCTTCGGATTGTCGAATTTCGGGATCGGCGAGGGCGCCATCACATAGCGGCCATTGACGTCGACCGGATAGTCATAGGTCGTCGTCACCTCGCCGAAGCGGGCGATATTTTCGTAGAGCTTGACCTGCATCAGCCCGTATTCGGCCCAGGCGTGCATCTTCCGGGTCTCGGCCTCGCGCGGCTCGAGCTTCCGCAGGGGTTCGGGCTGCGGCACCTGGTAGACCATGATCTGCCCGGCCTTCAGCGGCGCTTCCGGGATGCGGTGGCGGGTCTGGATGATGGTGGCCCTGTCCGTCGCCTCGGTCGTGTTCGCATCGGCCSTGCGCTCGAAGAAGCGGCGGATCGAGACGGCGTTGGTGGTGTCGTCCGCGCCCTGGTCGATGACCTTCAGCACATCGTCCGGGCCAATGATCGCGGCGGTGATCTGGATGCCGCCCGTGCCCCAGCCGCGCGCCAACGGCATTTCGCGTGAGCCGAACGGCACCTGATAGCCCGGCACCGCGACCGCCTTGAGCAGGGCGCGGCGGATCATCCGCTTGGTCTGCTCGTCGAGATAGGCATAATTATAAGCCGGCTTCGTATCTTCGCCGGAGACGATCTGATGCAGGGTCATTCCGCGGCCTCCGGCAGGGTGTCTTGCGTCTCTCGGACCTGGGTCTCTTGGGTCTCGCCCGCCAGGCGCTGCTCGCGCTCGCGGCGGATGCGGCGGATCAGTTCGAGCTCACCCTGGAAGTCGACATAATGCGGCAGCTTGAGATGCTCGACGAAGCCGGCCGCCTCGACATTGTCGGAGTGGTAGAGCACGAATTCGTCCTGCTGCGCGGGATACTCCGCCGCCTCGCCGAACTCGCGTGCCTTGAGCGCACGGTCGACCAGCGACATCGACATCGCCTTGCGCTCGGCATGGCCGAAGGCGAGGCCATAGCCGCGCGTGAACTGCGGCGGGACGTCCTTGGTGCCGTTGAACTGGTTGACCATCTGGCATTCGGTCAGCGTGATCTCGCCGAGATCGACGGCGAAGCCGAGTTCCTCGGGCACGAATTCGACGCTGACCTCGCCGACCCGGACCTCGCCGACGAACGGGTGCGAATTGCCGTATCCGCGTTGCACGGAATAGCCGAGGCCGAGCATGAAACCCTCATCGCCGCGCGCCATGGCCTGGAGCCGGACATCACGGTCGGCGGGGAAGGAGACCGGCTCGCGGGTGAGGTCGAAGGGACGCGGATCGCCCTCGGGCGGCTCTTCGGCTTCCATCAGGCCTTCGGCACCGAGAATGTCGGGCACGCGCGGCATGGTGGCGTCGAGCGGGTCGGCCRCCGCCGCTGGTACTGCGACAGGCGAGGCGCCATCCATCAGCGCGAAATCGAACAGGCGGTGGGTGTAGTCATAGGTCGGGCCAAGCACCTGGCCACCCGGCAGATCCTTGTAGGTGGCGGATACGCGGCGGCGGATCGCCATCTGCGCCGTGTCGACCGGCTCCGACGAGCCGAAGCGCGGCAAGGTCGTGCGATAGGCCCGCATCAGGAAGGCGGCTTCGATCGCGTCGCCCTGCGCCTGCTTCAGCGCCAGCGCCGCGAGATCGGGATCGTAGAGCGAGCCTTCGTTCATGACGCGGGCGCAGGCGAGCCCCATCTGCTCGCGGATCTGCGCGACGGCCAATTCGGGCACGGCCTCGTTGCCGCGGCGGGCTTCCGCGATGAGATCATGTGTGGCGAGGATGGCGGTCTCGCCCCCCTTGACGGCGACATACATCAGCGGGCCTCCAGGATCTGCGTCGAGCGCGGCAGGCCGATGATCGCCTCGCCATGGCTGAGGATAAGGTCGATGCCGAGGGGGTAGCGCGCGGCATTGGCCGTGACCTCGGTCCAGAAGCCGGGGCGCAGTCCCTTCGGTGCAATCTCGCGGCTGTCAGCAATGCCCGGGCCGGCCAGCGTCACGGCGTCGCCACCTGCGAGGCTGGCGCATTGTACGATCACGCTGGCCGAGCGATCCGGAAACTGGTCGGTGCCCGGGCTGAAGGCGGACAGCGCCGGAGCGATATCGGTGCCGTTCAGCACGGCGAAGGCGGCTTCAGCCGGGCTTTCGACCAGTGTCGCGCCGCAATGGAAGCGCAGCCAGGCGCCGGCGGGGCCGGCCCGCAGATCGGCCGGCAGCCAGATCGGCGTCTCGTAATCGGCAAGGGTCAGCAGGGCGATGGCGGTTGCCGGTTCCAGTCCTGCCGGCGCAGCAAAGCCGGTTTCGACGTCCTGGACGAGACCTGGCTCCGACAAGGCGGCGAGCAGGGCGCGGAAGGCGGCCTGGGACTGGAAGACCGGGTCGGAAAAGCCGGCGCCAATGAGTGTGTCGTTCTGCATCACGCGCCCCGGACCAGAGTGAAGAAATCGACCTTGGTGGCTGCAGCCTTGCGGGAGGCGAGGATGCGCGCCGCCTGCTGGCGATCTGCGAGTTCGGCGACGCCGCTGCGGAGCGGCCCAGCCTCGCCTTCGCCCTGCAGCAGCCCGTCGATCACGGCTGCGAGCCGCGCCTTGCGGCCATCGCGACCGAGAGCGTAGGAAAAGCCCATGGTGCCGTCGCCGAGGCGCACGACGCAGCGCGTCACGGTGGCTTCGCCCAGGTTGAAGCGGCGTCCCGCGCCGCCGGCGCGGCCCTCGACCATGACGGTCCCGGTTTCGGGCGCCTTCAGCACGTCATGGTCGGGCAGGGCGCCGAGCCCGCCGGCGAGGCTCTCGATCTCGGCGCGTGAGGCTCGGGCGAGGATTGCCAGCCATTGCTGTCGTGGAGTGGTCCCGCTCATCTCAGGTCGCTCTCTGGTCAGGGCCTAATGTCTAGACTACGATAAGGTCGTCACGGGGAAAGGTCTATACATTTTGGATGAAGCTTTGATGACGGATGCCCATGCAGCCAGCCAGGCCGGCGAAGCCGCCACGGCATGGCGGCGTATCGCGGACGAGATCGAAGCGGCGATCGGGCGCGGCGAATACGAGACGGGCGCGACGCTGCCCTCTTCGCTCGCGCTGGCCGAGCGCTATGGCGTGCACCGGCATACGGTTCGCCAGGCCTTTCGGCATCTCGCCGATCGTGGGCTGGTCAGCGTCTCTCGCGGCCGCGGGACGCAGGTCACGGCGCCGCGCTTCCCCTATCGCATCGGCCGGCGCGTCAGCATGCGGACCAATTTTGGTGCGGCCGGCATCACCGTGGCAGGCTCGATCCTGGGCGCCGAGATCGTCAAGGGCGAGGCGGAGGCCTGCGCGGCGCTGCGATTGGAGGACGGGGCGCCGCTCTGGCGGATCGAGACGCTGAGCCTTGCCGGTGGCGTGCCGGTGAGCACCGGCGTGCATCTCCTTTCGGCCGAGCGCTTCCCGGATTTCGACAAGATGCTGAGCCGGGCCGGCTCGTCGATCTCGGCAGCCTTCGCCGCCTGCGGCATCCCGGATTATGTGCGACTCTCGACACGGCTTTCGGCGCGGCTCGCCAGCGAGCGCGAGGCGTTGCTGCTCAGGATCGAGCCCGGCGCCGCGGTCATGCTCTCCGCGGCTGTCGACGCGCTGCCTGACCTGACCCCGATCCATCTGGTCGACGGCATCTTTGCCGGCGAGCGGATGGAAATGGTGGTCGAGCCGTTCACGGAGTGAGGGCAGCCGCTCGTGCTCCCGGCGAGGTGCGAATGGTCGGGGCAGGCCCGGGCCATATGACGAGCCAGTCCGTCAGATGGCCCTTTTGCCGATGATAGCGAAGCGCAGCTTGCTGGACAGGAAGTCGATCGCGGTCACGGCGGCAAGCACGAGCAGGATCAGGAACGAGACCTGTTGCCATTCCAGGGTGCGGATGGTCTCGGCGAGATAGAGGCCGATGCCGCCGGCGCCGACAATGCCGATGATGGTCGAGGAGCGGGTGTTCGACTCGATATAGTAGAGCACCTGGCTGGCGATGACCGGCAACACCTGCGGGATCAGGCCGAAGCGGATCTCGTGGAGCTTGCCGCCGCCGGAGGAGGTCACGCCCTCGACGGGCTTGCGGTCGGCGGATTCGATCGCTTCCGAATAGAGCTTGCCGAAGGCGCCGAGATCGCTGGTCATGATTGCGAGCATGCCGGCGAAGGGGCCGAGGCCTACGACATTGACCCAGATCAGGGCCCAGATCAGGGCATCGACGCCGCGCACGGTGTCGAGCGAGCGGCGCGCCAGGAAATGGATGACGCGGTTGGCGACGACGTTCTTGGCTGCGAGGAAGCCGAGCGGGAAGGCGAGGATCGCGGCGAGGATGGTGCCGAGAAAGGCGATGGCGATGGTCTCGAACAGCGCTTTCACGAAGATCACGGCGCGGGCCGCAGAGCCGGGATCCGGCGGCAGCATCAGCACGACGAATGTGCCGAGATTGCCGATGCCGGTGATGATCTTCCAGAACGAGACTTCCAGTGTGGTCAGGCCATAGAGGAAGAGGCCGAGCAGGGCGGCAACGACCGCGATGGTGGTCAGGCGTGTCTTCAGCGAGCCGTCGATGGCGCCTTGATGGCGACGGACGAGATCGGCGCGCTCGGTGGCGTTGAGGGCGAGGCTCATGAGCGGTGCTCCAGGCTGAGCAGGGCGTGGCGCAGACGCTCGGTGCCGTAGTCGATCAGCATGACGGTGACGATGATCAGCAGCAGGATGGCGCTGACATCGGTGAAGTAGAATTTGCGGATGGCCTCGATCAGATCCTGGCCAATGCCACCGGCCCCGACGAAGCCCATGATCGAGGCGCCGCGGACATTGATCTCGAAACGCAGCAGCGCGTAGCTGGCGAAATTGGAGAGCACCTGCGGGACGACGGCGAAGCGGATCGTCTGCCACCAGCCCGCGCCCGTCGCGGTGAGGCCGTCGACCGGCTTCATGTCGATGTTCTCGACCACCTCGGAGAAGAGCTTGCCCATTGCGCCCATGGTGTGGATCGCGATGGCGAGCACGCCCGGCAGCGGGCCGAGGCCGAAGGCGATGWCGAAGATCAGCGCGAAGACGATCTCCGGCACGGTGCGGCAGAATTCGAGGAATCGGCGGGTGGCCCAGCGCAGCCAGCCGGCACGGCCGAGATTGGCGGCGGCGGAAAAGCAGAGCAGGAAGCCGCCGACGGCGCCCAGCACGGTKCCGACATAGGCAATCAACAGGGTTTGCCAGAGCAGTTTCAGCCAGCCGTTCAGGCCCCAGTACCATTCCTTGAGATCGGCACCGAGCGTGGCGAGGTGCAGGGTCGGCAGGGTCTCGAGGATGTATTTCGGGAAACGCCAGGCGTTTGCGGCGAATTTCGCGAGATCGACCTCCGAGCCGATCGCGGAGAGGGTGACGCAGGCGATGAAGATGGCGGCGCCGAGCAGGGCCTGGCGGCGCTTTGCGCCCATCTCGCGCCGATAGAGATCGGCATGGCCGCGAATGGTGGGGTCGTTGCGATCGATCGTCAGGGTCATGTTGGTTCCGTCGCGGGGTTCGCCAGTCGCGGCGGGACGCCACTCCGTCATGGCCGGGATAAACCTGGCCATGACGGTCGGCGGGTAAGCGCTTACGAAGACTTCTTCTTGCGGAGCGCGTCGACGAACTTGTTCAGTTCGATGATCGGGTCGTAGGCCTTGTTGTCGACCGCGACGAGCGGGCCCTGCTTGCCTTCATAGATCTTGTCGAAGGCGACCTTGTCCTTGGTGGCGAGGTTGAGGACGGCGTCGCGGATCGAGGCCTTGAGCGGCTCCGGCAGGTCGGAAAGATAGGCCATCGGCGAGTTCACGATCTGCTCGGACTTGTAGATGATCCGGAAATCGTCGGCCTTGACCATGTTCTTGCGGGCCATGCGCTGCAGGTTGGATTCCTGCTCGTCGTTCCACCAGTTGGCGGCGATGTCGACGGTGCCCTGGCCGAGCGCGATGACCGCGTTCTCGTGGCTGCCGGTATAGACGACCTTGCCGAAGAAGGTCTCGGGCTCGATCTTCATGCCGTCGAGCACGAAGCGCGGCACATTGTTGCCAGAGGTGGAATTGGGATCGACGAGGCCGAGATTCTTGCCCTTCAGGTCCTCGACCTTCTGATAGGGCGAGTCCTTCTTCACGTAGAAGACGGAGTGGTAGCCCTTGGTGCCGTCGAGATTGGTCTCGATCGCGAAGGCATCGACCTTGGCGCCGGTCATGCGGGCGCGGGCGAAGGAGGCGGGGCCGTACATGCCGATATGGATGTTGCCGGCGCGCTGGCCTTCGATGATCGCGGCATAGTCGTTGGCGATGCGCAGCGTCACCTTGGTGCCGAGTTCCTTCGCGAGGTAGTTGACGAAGGGGGTGTAGCGCTCGACGACGCCAGACGCGTTCTCGGACGGGATGATGGCGAAGATCAGCTCCGGATACTTGGCTTTCCAGTCCTGCGCGAAGGCGGGAGCGGCGAGCGTCGCGGCCAGGCCGGCGGCGGCGAGCGTGAGGGTATGACGACGGGTCAGCATGGTTTGCTCCTGTTGAAGGCTGTTGGCGGTCTTTTCAGGTGTGAGCGGTCCTGGCCGGGCTTGAACTCGGCTCAGGCCGCGGTCTGCTTGGCGCGCTTGGCTTCGGCGATGGCGATGGCATCGAGCGCGTCGAGCGCCTCGGCGCCGGCATCCTTGGCCTCGATGCCGTAAAGTTCGGCCGCGATCTCGCGGGTCAGCGCCTGCGGCACGTCGTCGAACACGACCTTGCCTGCGGCCATGCCGATCAGTCGGTCGCAATATTTCGCCGCGATATCGAGATCATGCAGATTGCAGATCACGGTGATGCCGTCCTCGCGATTAATGCGGAAGAGCGCATCCATCACGACCTGGGTGTTGCGCGGATCGAGCGAAGCGATCGGCTCGTCGGCGAGAATGACCTTCGGCTCCTGGACCAGGGCGCGGGCGATCGCGACGCGCTGCTGCTGGCCGCCCGAGAGGGTCTCGGCGCGCTGGGCCAGAAGATGGCCCATGTCGAGACGCTCGAGTGCGGCGATGGCGCGGATCTTGTCGTCCGGCGAGAAGCTCTTCACCAGCGTCAGGAAGGCCGAGCGGTGATTGAGCCGGCCAAGCAGGACATTGGTCAGCACGTCGAGGCGGCCGACGAGATTGAACTGCTGGAAGATCATCGCGGTGTCGCGACGCCAGGCGCGCAGTTCGGGGCCCTTCAATGCGGTGACATCGCGCTCGTCGCTGATCAGGCGGCCGGAACTCGGCTCCGCCAAGCGGTTGATCATGCGCAGCAGGGTCGACTTGCCGGCGCCGGAGCGGCCGATGACGCCGACCATTTCGCCCTTCGGGATCGACAGCGAGACATTGTCCACGGCGGCTTTGCCGCTGAAGCGCTTGGTCAGGCCTTCGATACGCAGCATGAACGGTCTTCCCATCGAGGAGCGAGCATGGCGACATCCGGACATGGGCGAGGCGCAGTCCGGAGCTCATGCTCTCTTGCAGTGCGCAAACCGGTATCGGCGACAGATGACAGGGCCGTGACAGCAGGATCGGGGGCTATGGGGCGGGGCGTCACGGAGGCTGTTGACTCGTCTGAGGCGGCGGAGTCATAAAGAACAAAATAGGAACATTTGGAGTGCCAAGACGTGAGCGATCATGCCGTCGCCGCGCTGCGGCGAAGCATTGCCGGTTTGGAAAGCGTCTCCGTCTCGCTGGGCGGGGAGGCGAGCTTCAGCCTTGGCCACGCGGCGGCCGATGCGGCGCTGGGGCCGCTGCGCCGCCATGCCCTGCACGAGATCGTGGCTGCGGCGCATCAGGCTCCGGCGGCGACGGGCTTCGTCGCCGGGCTGATCGCGCGGCTGGAGCGGCGGCCGGTCGTCTGGCTGCGGCAGGATTCCGCCGGCGCGGAAGGGGGCGAACTCTATGCGCCGGGGCTTGCAGCGTTCGGGCTCGATCCCGACCGGGTGCTTGCGGTGCGGGGGCGCGATCCGCTTGCCGTGCTGAAGGCGGCGGGCGACGCCTTTCCGCGCGGCAATGACCCGCGCTCGGGTATCGGCGCGGTGGTGATCGAGCTCGAAGGTGCGCCGGCCTGCCTCGATCTCACGGCCAGCCGGCGTCTCGTCCTGGCGGCGCGGGATGCCGGCGCGACGGCTTTTCTCCTGCGGCTGGGAAGCAGTCCTGCTCCAAGCGCGGCGACGATCCGCTGGTCGGTTTCGGCGGCGCCTTCGGAGGGGCGGATGAGAGCGCATGGGCCGGGCCGGCCGAGTTTTGCGGTCACGGTGCTGCGCAACCGGCATGGGGCGACAGGGCAGTGGGTGATGGAGTGGGACAGTCATGCGTATAGCTTCCGCGAGCCGCTTCCTGTCGCTCTGGTTCCCGCGCCTGCCCATCGACCGGATCAGACGCAGCCAGGGCGCATCCGTTCGGGCAATATCGCAGAGGCCTGGCCCGCAGCCCGGCGGGCCAGCGGATGATCCTGGTCCTCTTGTTGTGGTGGGCAAGGCGAAGGGCGCCTTCCGGCTGACGAGCCTCGATGTCGAAGCCGAACGTCTCGGCCTTCATGCGACCATGGCGCTGGCCGATGCGCGGGCGATGATCCCGCGGCTGGTCGTGGTCGAGGAGGACAGGGCGGCCGATGCGGCCCTGCTCTACGCCGTTGCCGACTGGTGCGACCGCTATACACCGCTGGTCGCGCTCGATGGCGAGGATGGATTGCTGCTCGATATCTCGGGCTGCACCCATCTCTTTGGCGGCGAGGCCGCGCTTGGCCGCGACTGCCTGCTTCGGCTGAAACGACAGGGCTTTACGCTGCGCGCCGCCATTGCCGGGACGGCGCGCKCCGCCTGGGGTGTCGCGCGCTATGGGCGCGGCGGCATCGTGCCGCCGGACGGGGAGAGCGAGGCCCTGTGGCCCTTGCCGACCGCGGCGCTTGGACTGGAGGCGGCACGGCAGCACGGGCTCGCGCGCATGGGCCTCACCCATATCGCCGATCTGGAGACGCGGCCGCGCGCGCCGCTGGCCGCCCGTTTCGGCCGCGACCTGCTCGACAGGCTCGACCAGGCGCTTGGCCGCCTGCCGCAGGCGCTGTCCCCGCGACGACCGCTGCCGGACTGTATGGCGGAGCGGCGTTTTGCCGAGCCGCTGGCGCATGAGGCCGGTATCCGGGCCGCCCTGGCCGGCCTGGAGGAAAGTCTCGCCGGCATGCTGGAAGCGCGGGGCGAAGGCGCAAGACTGTTCGAGGCGAGCTTTTTCCGCAGTGACGGGGCCGTGCGCCGTCTCGGCATCGAGACCGGGATGCCGTTGCGCGATCCGGCTGCGCTCGACCGGCTCTTCGCCCTGAAGCTGGATGCCTTGGCGGACCCGCTCGATCCCGGCTTCGGCTTCGACCTGATCCGGCTCTCGGCCGGTGCGACCGAGCCTTTCGCCGTCGATCAGGGAACGCTCGCCGCCGGGGKGAAGGAGGAGCCCGACGAAGCCGCCGCCKAGCGGGCATTGACGGAGGTCGCCGATGCGATCGCGGCCCGGATCGGCCCGGATCGCGTGCGGCGTTTCCTGGCGCAGGACAGCCATGATCCCGAGCGTGCGGCGCTGGCGGTGCCCGCCCTGCGGCATGGCGAGCTTGTACGGCTCGGCCTTTCCCCAGACTGGCCGGCACCGAGCGCTGCCCCGGAACGGCCCCTGCGGCTGCTGTCGCGGCCTGAGCCGATCGAGGTCCTGGCCGAAATTCCGGACGGACCGCCGACGCGTTTCCGCTGGCGGCGCGTGCTGCATGAGGTCGCCAAGGCGGAGGGGCCGGAGCGGATCGCCGCCGAATGGTGGGCGACGACGGGCAGGATCGCGCCGACCCGCGACTATTTTCGCGTCGAAGAGCCGGGCGGGAGGCGCTTCTGGCTTTATCGCGACGGACTCTATGGCCGCGAGGCCGCGCATCCACCCTGGTTCATGCACGGGCTTTTCGCGTGAGCGGGCTCAATGACAATCGCCTGGTCGAGGCTGCCCCGGGAGGACCAGCCGCGCGCTATGCCGAACTCGCGGTTACCTCCAACTTCTCCTTCCTGCGCGGAGCCTCGAGTCCGGAGGAACTGGTTGGCCGGGCGGCCGAACTCGACCTTGCCGGAATCGGGCTCGCCGACCGCAATTCTCTGGCCGGCGTGGTGCGGGCCCATGCGGCGATGCGCGAGGGGGGTATCGCCACAACGAAGCTGACATTCGCGGTCGGGGTCCGCCTCGTCCTGTCCGATGGCACGCCCGACCTGCTCGCCTATCCCCAGGATCGCGACGCCTATGGCAGGCTCTGCCGCCTGCTGACCCACGGCAAGATGAAGGTCGAGAAGAAGGGCGAATGCATCCTCACGCTCTCCGACCTGCGCGAATTCGCGGAAGGCATGCTGCTGATCCTGATGCCGGACCGGCGGCCGGACAGCGAGATCGCGGCGGCACTCGCGAGCGTTTTCGAATTTGCGCGCGGTCGACTCTGGCTGGGTATCGACATGCCGCATCGCGGCGACGACCGGCGCCGCGCCGATGCATTGGTGCAGCTCGCGACCAGGGCGGGCGTGCCCTGCCTTGCCGTCAACGACGTGCTCTATCATGCGCCCGAGCGGCGGCCCTTGCAGGATGTCGTCAGCTGCATCCGCGAGCATGTCCCGATCGAGCGAGCCGGGCGCATGCTGGAGGCCCATGCCGAGCGCCATCTCAAATCGCCGCGCGAGATGGCCCACCTGTTCCGGCACGCGCCGGAGATGGTGGCGGAGACGGTGCGCTTCCTCGAACGCTGCCGGTTCTCGCTCGACCAGTTGCAATATGAGTATCCGGACGAGCCGGTGCCGCCGGGCAGCACCCCGCAGGAACATCTGGAGCATCTCGCCTGGGAAGGAGCGAACAGGCGCTATCCCGAGGGCATCCCGAGCAAGGTACGCGACCTGCTGCACAAGGAATTCGCACTGATCGCGAAGCTCGATTACGCGCGCTACTTCCTGACGGTCCACGACATCGTGCGCTTCGCCCGTGCACAGGAGCCGCCGATCCTGTGCCAAGGCCGGGGCTCGGCGGCGAATTCGGCGGTCTGCTACTGCCTCTGGGTCACCGCGGTCRACCCGATGGAGGGCAATTCGCTCCTGGCCCGCTTTCTCTCCGAACAGCGCAAGGAGCCGCCCGATATCGATGTCGACTTCGAGCATGAGCGGCGCGAGGAGGTGATGCAGTATATCTATGAGCGCTATGGCCGGCTGCGCGCCGGCATCTGCGCGACGGTGATCTGCTATCGGCCGCGTAGCGCCATTCGCGAGGTCGGCAAGGTGCTCGGCCTGAGCGAGGATGTCACGGCCGCGCTCGCCAACACGGTCTGGGGCAGCTGGGGCGACGGCCTGCCGGAAAACCATGTCCGGCAGGCGGGGCTCGACCCCGCCAATCAGATGATCGCGCGCGCGGCCGCGCTGGCGACCGAGTTGATCGGCTTTCCCCGCCATCTCTCGCAGCATGTCGGCGGCTTCGTGCTGACGCGCGGGCGGCTCGACGAATGCGTGCCGATCGGCTGGGGCGGCATGAAGGACCGCAGCTTCATCGAGTGGGACAAGGACGATATCGACGCGCTCCGGATGATGAAGGTCGATGTGCTCGCGCTCGGCATGCTGACCTGCATCCGCAAGGCGCTCGACCTGATCGCCCTGCACGGGGGAGAACGCCGGGAGCTGGCGACGATCCCATCCAAAGATGGCGAGGTCTACGACATGCTCTGCCGGGCCGATGCGATCGGCGTCTTCCAGGTCGAGAGCCGGGCGCAGATGAACATGCTGCCGCGGCTGAGGCCGAAGGAATTCTACGATCTCGTCATCGAGGTCGCGATCGTCCGGCCGGGCCCGATCCAGGGCAATATGGTCCACCCCTATCTGCGGCGACGGAACGGAGCCGAGGAGGTGCATTACCCTTCGCCTGCGCCGGAACATGGGTTTCCCGACGAGCTGGAGTTGGTTCTGAAAAAGACGCTCGGCGTGCCGCTGTTCCAGGAGCAGGCGATGCGCATCGCCATCGAGGCGGCGAAGTTCAGCGAGGATGAGGCCAATGGTTTGCGGCGTGCCATGGCGACCTTCCGCCATGTCGGCACGATCCAGAATTTCGAGACGATGATGGTCGAGCGCATGGTCGCGCGCGGCTATGACCGCGCCTTCGCGTCCGCTTGTTTCAACCAGATCAAGGGCTTTGGCGAATATGGCTTTCCGGAGAGCCACGCGGCCTCCTTCGCCCTGCTGGTCTACGCTTCGKCCTGGCTCAAGTGTCATCATGCCGCTGCCTTCACCGCGGCGCTTCTGAACTCGCAGCCCATGGGTTTCTATGCTCCGGCGCAGATCATCCGCGCTGCGCAGGACAACAAGGTCGAGATCCGGCCAGCCGACATCAATCTGAGCGATCATGACAACACGCTGGAGCGCCGCGAGGACGGCGCCCTCGCGATGCGGCTCGGCTTGCGCCAGATCGACGGGATCTCGAAGGCTTTTGGCGAGGCGCTCGTGACGGCGCGCGGGCAGGGTTATGACAGCGTCGAGGCCTTGGCGCGGCGCGCGAGGTTGCCCACGCGTGCCCTCGTCGCGCTGGCCGATGCCGATGCTTTCGGCTCACTCGGGCTCAGCCGGCGCGAGGCGCTCTGGGAGGTGCGAAGGCTCCCGGATGACAGGCCGCTGCCGCTTTTTGCGGCGAGCGAGAGCGCCGAACTCGCCCAGGAGCCCGAGACCCTGCTGCCGCGCATGCGGGACTCCGAACAGGTCATCGCGGATTACCAGCATCTTCGCCTGTCGCTGAAGGGGCATCCGATGCAGTTCCTGCGCCCGCTTTTCGCACGTGAGCGGGCCCTGAGCTGCGATCAGGTCCTGACAGCATCCGACGGCACGCGCTGCCGGCTGGCGGGCATCATCACGGTGCGCCAGCGGCCGGGCAGCGCCAAGGGTGTGATGTTCATGACGCTGGAGGACGAGACCGGCATCGCCAATGCGGTGCTCTGGCCAAAGACCTTCGAGCGTTATCGCCGGCAGGCGATGGGCGCGCGGCTCGTCCTGCTCGCCGGCCGGCTGCAACGCAGTCCGGAAGGCATCGTCCATCTCGTGGTCGACAGGATCGAGGATCGCTCGGAGGAACTGGCGCGGCTCGCCGACGGGCTGCTGCACCGCACCCTGGCGCGGGCCGACGAGGTGCAGCACCCGCAATCCGACAGCCGCCTGCCGCCGCGCCAACATACGCACCCGCGCAATGTCAKGGTGCTGCCGCGCTCTCGCGACTTCCACTAAAGGCTTAATTCGGCCACAGGCCCCCGAAATCTGCCGCCAGCAGCCCGTTCCGGACTTGTTTCGTGTCTTGGTTCCGGTCTTGCATGCGAAAAAGCCGGTTGGTTCATTAAACCGTCGCGGCCGTCATGAAACCACACTTACGGATTTGTAATTTGAACTGCATCGTCCAGTCCCATAGGGCTTGCGACGATACCGGAGCACCCTGACCTATGAAGCGGCTTGTCCTTGTCCTCCTGATCGCCGGCGTCGCTGGCGGCGGCTATTACGGCTACCGCAGCTTCAAGGCTGGCGCGCAGCCTGCGCAAGCGCGCGCGGTGGCGAACCCGCAGGCTGCCGGCGTGCCCGTCGAGGTCAGCCGGGTGGAGGCCGTAACGGTCAATGAAGAGGTCCAGGCGCTGGGCACGCTGACCGCGAATGAAACAGTGGTCATCGCTCCCGAGATCGCCGGCCGGGTCGTGGCACTGGGATTCAAGGAAGGTGAGCGCGTCACCAAGGGCCAGGAACTGGTCAAGCTCGACCGGGCGATCCTCGACGCCGAAGTGAAACTGGCCGAGGCGGATCTGCGGCTGGCGCGCGATACCTATGAGCGCAACCGGGCGCTGGTCGACCGTGGCTCGGGCACGCAGGTCGCGCTCGAACAGGCGACGGCGCAACTGGCCTCCAGCGAGGCCCGCCTGCAGCTCGCGACCTCGCGCCGCGCTCTGACCGCCATAAGTGCGCCCTTCACCGGGGTTGTCGGCCTGCGTTCGGTCAGCGTCGGAGACTATGTCTCGGTCGGCAAGGAGCTGATCACGCTCACCGCAACCGACCCGATGAAGGTCGATTTCCGGGTTCCCGAGATTTACCTGACACGGGTCAAGGTCGGGCAGACCATCCAGCTCAAGGTCGATGCGCTGCCCGACACCGGCTTCACCGGCACGATCTTCGCGATCGATCCGATCGTCGATGTGAACGGCCGTGCGATCCGGCTGCGCGCCACCATCCCGAACGGCGACGGCGTCCTGAAGCCCGGCCTGTTCGCGCGGATCAACATCATCGTCGACCAGCGCGAGAACGCGCTCGTCGTGCCGGAGACGGCCGTAGTCCCCGATGGCACCGGCAAGATGATCTTCGTGGTCGAGAACGGCAAGGCGAAGCGCATGCCGGTCGAACTCGGCAAGCGCCTTCCGGGCAAGGTCGAGATCGTGAAGGGGCTGACCCCGACCATGCAGATCGTCACGGCCGGCCAGATGCGCCTGCGTGACGGCTCGGCCGTTGCCGTCAAGAATGCTCCGGCTCCGGTGCAGACGAGCGACGCACGATGAGCCTGTTTGCGCTCTTCGTCCGCCGGCCGGTTCTCTCGACCGTCCTCAGCCTGCTCGTCATCCTCATCGGCATCGTCTCCTATGGCCGGCTGACGGTGCGCGAATACCCGAACATCGACGAGCCGATCGTCTCGRTGAACACGACCTATCGCGGCGCCAGCGCCGAGATCATCGAATCCCAGGTCACGCAGATCCTGGAGAACTCGATCGCGGGCATCGAGGGCATCGAGATCATCACCTCGAACAGCCGTCAGGAGCGCAGCAGCATCTCTGTGCGCTTCCGTCCGGACGTGGATCCGGATGTCGCGGCCTCCGACGTGCGCGACCGCGTCAGCCGCGTGCGTGGGCGCATGCCGGACGAGATCGACGAGCCGATCATCGCCAAGGTCGAGGCCGACGCCCAGCCGGTGATGTATCTGTCGCTGACCAGCACGCGGCACAGCCCGCTGGAGCTGACCGACTTCGCCGACCGCTTCATTGCCGACCGGGTGCAGAACATCACCGGCGTCGCCGAAGTGCGCATTCTCGGCCAACGGCAATATGCGATGCGCATCTGGCTCGATCGGGCCCGCATGGCCGCCTACAATATCACCGTACAGGAGATCGAGGCGGCGCTGCGGGCGCAGAATGTCGAGATCCCGTCCGGCCGCATCGAGAGCAACGACCGTGAGTTCACGGTGCTGTCGCAGACCGGCCTGACCACGCCCGAGCAATTCCAGCAGATCGTGATCAAGGATGTCAGCGCATTTCCGGTGAAGCTGAGCGATGTCGCGAAGGTCGAGCTCGGCGCGCGCGAGGAGCGTAACGCCGCCTGGTTCGCCGGCCGCCCTTCGGTGACGATCGGCATCGTCAAGCAGGCGACGGCCAATCCGCTCGATGTCTCCTCCGGTGTTCGTGCGGCGCTGCCGGAGATCACCGATGATCTGCCCGACGGCATGGCGATCGCGACCTCCTACGACACCTCGATCTTCATCGATCGCTCGATCCAGGCGGTGTACACCACGATCGGCGAGGCGGTCGTCCTCGTCGTGCTGATCATCTTCGTCTTCCTGCGCTCGCTGCGCGCGACGCTGATCCCGCTGGTCACGATTCCGGTCTCGCTGATCGGCTCCTTCGCGCTGATGTATGCGCTCGGCTTCACCGTCAACACGCTGACGCTGCTCTCGATGGTGCTCGCCATCGGCCTCGTCGTCGACGATGCCATCGTCGTGCTGGAGAACGTGCACCGCCATGTCGAGAACGGCATGGAACCAAGCAAGGCGGCGATCCGCGGCATCAACGAGATCGCCTTTGCGGTCGTCGCGATGACGCTGACGCTGGTAGCGGTCTATGCACCGATGGCGTTCTCGACCGGGCGTACCGGAAAGCTCTTCATCGAGTTCGCCCTGACACTGGCAGGTGCGGTGCTCGTCTCCGGCTTCGTCGCGCTGACGCTGACGCCGATGATGTGCGCCAAACTCCTGAAGCCGCACGAGTCGCATGGCTGGCTCTACAACGTGCTGGAGCGCGGTTTCGATGCGCTTTCCCGCGGTTATCGCCGTTCGCTGCGTGGGGCGCTTTCGATGCGCCCGGTCATCGTGCTGCTGGCGCTCAGTGTTGCTGGCGGCAGCTATTACTTCTTCACAAACCTGCGCTCGGAGCTGGCTCCGGTGGAAGACCGTGGCACGATCAACGCCATCGGCGTCTCGCCTGAGGGCGCAACGCTGAGCTTCACGGCGAGCTATGCGCGGCAGGTCGAGGAGTATTTCAAGAATCTTCCCGAAGTCGAGAGCTATCTCGTCATCACCGGCTTCCCCGACGTGACGCGCGCCATCGCATTCGCGCGGCTGAAGCCGTGGGAAGAGCGCCACCGCAAACAGCAGGATCTCGTTGCCGAGATCAATCGCGGGCTGTCGCAGATTCCGGGCATCCGCCTCTTCGCGGTCAATCCGCCCTCGCTTGGCGGCGGCGGAGCCAACAGCAAGCCGATCGAGTTCGTGCTGCGCTCCTCGGATTCCTATGCCGAGATCAAGAACTATGTCGATKCGGTCATCGCGGAGGCGTCCTCCTCGCCGGTGCTGACCAACCTCGAATCCAACCTCATCCTGGACAAGCCGCAGATCAAGGTTTCGATCGATCGGCAGCGCGCCAGCGATCTTGGCGTCGGCGTCGACATCATCGGCCGGACGATGGAGACCTTGCTCGGTGGGCGGCAGGTGACGCGCTTCAACATGAACGGCGAGCAGTATGACGTGATGCTGCAGGTCGCCGGGGAGGATCGCAACACGCCTCAGGCGCTGCAGTCGATCTATCTGCGTGGTCGCAACGGCACGGTGGTACAGCTCTCCAGCCTTGTCAGCATCGAGGAGAACGTCGCGCCCAAGGAGCTGATCCGCTTCAACCAGCTGCGCTCCGCGACGATCACGGCGGTGCCGGCGCCGGGCTATTCGCTCGGCGATGGACTGGCCGTCCTGGAGCAGGCGGCCGCCAAGGTGCTGCCGAAATCGGTGCAGATCGACTATTCCGGCCAGAGCCGCGAGTTCAAGCAGGCTGGCTCCTCGATCGCGATCGTGTTCCTCCTGGCGCTCGGCTTCATCTATCTGGTGCTKGCGGCGCAGTTCGAGAGCTTCATCGACCCGGTGGTGATCATGGTCTCGGTGCCGCTCTCGATCACGGGCGCGCTGGCGGCTTTGTATTTCAGCGGTGGCACGCTCAACGTCTACAGCCAGATCGGCCTGATCACGCTCGTCGGCCTCATCACCAAGCACGGCATCCTGATCCTCGAGTTCACCAACCAGTTGCGCGAGGAGGGCAAGGACCTCGTCGATGCGCTGGTCGAGGCCGCGGAACTGCGCCTGCGGCCGATCCTGATGACGACGGGCGCGATGGTGCTTGGTGCGGTGCCGCTGGCGCTCGCCCATGGCGCCGGTGCCGAAAGCCGCTCTCAGATCGGCTGGGTCATCGTCGGCGGCATGACCTTCGGCACCCTGCTGACGCTCTATGTGGTGCCGGTCGCCTATAGCTATCTGGCGCGGGCGCATCGGCCCGTGCATGGCGAGGACGCGGCGCATGGCCAGACACAGGTCCAGCCCGCGGAATGAACTGTGCGGAAAGGCGATCCAGGCCGCATCGCCGGCGCCTGGATCGCTGAGTCCGCGCTGATGCCTTGCGCTACTGCAGCCTGACCGAGACGCTCTCGCTCGCGCCTGCGCCGTCGATCACCGAAATCCGGACAAAGCCCTTGCCGCCGGGCTGCCAGGCGGTTTCACGGCGGCGGGTCGGTGCGGTCACCGGCGCCCCGTCGACCAGCCAGGTATAGGGCGGGGCGCCCCCGGCGACCTTGAGGTTGAGCAGCGCGTGCCCGTCGACGGCCGACGCCGCGAGATCGATGCGCGCGCCTTCCGGCGGGAAGGCCAGCGTGAGGCCAGGGCGGGCCAGTGCGGTCAGCGTCTTGGGCACGTCCTGCCGGAGATGGCGCAGCGGTGGCGGCAGGTTCGATGTCGAGGATATGATGGCGTTCGGCGGCTGCAGGAATGGCCGCGGATCATGGCCGAGACGTGCGAAGGCATCGAACAGGATCGGTGCCGCGACGACGCGCCCGACGAGCCCCGGCACGGCTCCGTTATCGGCGCGGCCGACCCAGACGCCGATCGTGTGCTTGCGGTCGAAGCCGACGGCCCAGGCATCGCGATAGCCATAGGATGTGCCGGTCTTGTAGGCGATACGCCCTGGTGCGGCATTGAGCGGCGGCGGAGCGCCTAGGAGCGTGTCGGCGACATACCAGGCTGCGACGGGATCGACGAGGCGAGGCGCCTCTCCGGCCGGCTGATCGCCGGCCTTGACCTTGAGCGGCAGCATCTCGCCGCCGCGGGCGAGGCCGACATAGAGCCGCGTCAGGTCGGACAGGGTGATGCCGAGACCACCAAGGCCCACCGCGAGCCCTGGCGCACCGCCCTCTTTCGGCATGGCGATCGCGACGCCGGAATCGCGCAGCCGCGACAGGAAACGTTGCGGGCCGAGTGACGAAAGCAATTCCACGGTCGGGACGTTCAGCGAAAGCTGCAAGGCCTTGCGCGCGCTGACCATGCCCTGGAAGCCGAGATCGAAATTCTCCGGCACATAGAGCCCGTAACGCGCCGGCCGATCCTCCAGCATGGTCTCGGGATGGGCGAGGCCGTTATCGAAGGCGAGCGCATAGATGAAGGGCTTGAGGGCCGAACCCGGCGAGCGCAGGGCACGGGTGAGATCGAGCGAGCCGGCGCGCTCGGCTGCAAAATAATCGACGCCGCCGACCGAGGCACGGATCTCACCGGTCTCGTTGTCGACGGCGAGAACGGCAATCGAGACCTGCGGGGCGAGGCCGAGGCTGCGTTCGCGGGCAAGCTGTTCGAGATTGGCCTGCAGCCTTGCATCGATGGTCAGGTGGTGGCGGCGAACGGTCGGTGCCTCGGCCACGACCTGCTCGGCGACATGCGGCGCCAGATTGGGAAAGGCCCTTCGTGCGGTCGGAACCGGCTCATCACGCGCGGCCGCGACTTCGGACTGCGTCACGAGGCCTGCTGCCTCGATGCGGGCGAGCACCCTGTCGCGCGCCTTGCGGGCGGTCTCGGCGAAGCGGTCGGGACGACGTTGCTCCGGTGCTTGTGGCAGCGCGACGAGCAGGGCGGCTTCGGCCGTGGAAAGACGTTTCGGCTCGCGGCCGAAATAGGCGAAGCTTGCTGCTCGCAGGCCTTCGAGATTGCCGCCGAAGGGCGCGAGCGCCAGGTAGAGATCGAGAATCTGATCCTTGCTGAAGCGGCGTTCCAGCTCAATCGCACGCACGGCCTGGCGCAGCTTGGCGGCAAGCGAGCGCTCCTCGCGCGGTTCGAGCAGCCGCGCGACCTGCATGGTCAGCGTCGAGCCGCCGGAGACGATGCGGCCATTGATCAGCATCTGCCCGGCGGCACGTAGCATCGCGACCGGGTCGATCCCGGAATGGCTGTCGAAGCGCCTGTCCTCGAAGGCCTTCAGCATCGCGAGATAGCGCGGGTCGACATCCTCGACGCCGACCGGGAGCTTCCAGCGACCGTCAGCGGTGAGGAAGGGGCGCAGCAGCTTGCCCTCGCGATCGAGCGCCACGGTCGAGCGGTCATGCGCAGCCGAGACATCGAGTGGGGGGAGGGTCGAGGCGTAGAAGGCAACGGAGCCGGCAGCCAAACCCATGAGCGCAAGCCCGAGCGCTGATGCCAGCGCAACGGGTTTCAGCCAGCGACGTCGACCCCTTGCACCCTGCGAAGGGGAGGGAGGAGGGGTGCCGCTTTGCTCGCCCTGCGTGATCACGAGCCTTCGTGCCCTTACCTGGCCGAGGCGATGTCGACCGTGCCGAAGGCGGTGCGGCCGAAGCGGTCGGGACGGTACATGTCCTCAATGGCGGCTGCGGGCGCGACATAGCGGCCGGGCGAGACGGCGCGCGCGATATAGGCGACCGTGAAGGAGAGCGGCTGGTTGGACGAGCCAGGCCGTTCGAAGGCTGCGACATAGCGATCGTCGCGCGCTTCCGTGTGGACCGGCGTGACGTCCTGCTTCAGCCAGCTCAACCCCTGCGTCGATGCCCCCTCCGTGAGATTGGCATTCTCGATCTCGAGCCCGGCCGGCAGTGGATCGACCAGCAGCAGTCGCCCGTAGCGAACCGAGGGCTCGGTCACCCCCAGCACGACGACGTAGCGCTCGTTCTGGCGCAGACGCGCCGGATCAGCCTTCTCGCCCTTCATGGTGTAATAGGTCCGCTCCAGGGCAAAGCCCTGGTTCAGGGCGGGTTCGGCGGCGGTCGGAATGCCGGCAACGGTGATCACGGCCTGCGCGGAGGCGGCGCCGGGATTGGCGATGACGAGCGGCTTTGCTTCCAGCGCCTCATCCGAAAGCGTGCGGTAGAAGGCGCCCTTGCGCTCGGTGCCGTCGACGGTCAGCGCCATGCCCTCGGCCTCCTTGGCCATGGCCTGAGCCGCCAGCACCATCCACATGTTCTCCTGGGTCGAGGTGTAGCGGGCGGAGCCGCGGGCGCTCTCGACGATTGCGGAAGCGCGGGCGATGTCGGCACGCTCGCCATTGGTTTCGGCGATCAGGGTCAKGACCGCCGTGCCGTCGCGCAGGCGCGAGCCGTAGTCGGGCCGTGACAGGCCGTCGTCACGCGCCTCCTGGAGGCCAGCAAGCGCGCTGGTGAAGGCGGCGCGACCGCGACCGCGATCGCCGAGCAGCGAGAGTGCCGCTCCAATCTGCGCGCGTGCCAGCGGCGAGGCGAACTCGGCCAGCTTGTTGTCGGCGAGATAGCGCAGGTCGCCCATCACGGGCCGGCCGTTGCGCGCGAGCACATAGAGCGCATAGGCGATGCCGGCGGCTTCTTCCTTGTTGATCTCGCTGGTGTTGACGACCTGATTGCGCAGCCGGTCGAGCGCGAGATTGAAGGCGATCTGCGGAACGTTGAACTGGCGCTCGCGGGCGCGGGTCAGGAAGTCCGTAACGAAGGCATCGAGCCAGAGGTCTTCGCCGCCGACACCCCAGAGCCCGAAGGAGCCGTTGCCGCCCTGGCGGGCGAGCACGCGCTCGATTGCGCCGTTGACGCGCTCGTCGGCGTTGGCATCGAGCGCGAGCTGCTCGAGACTGGCCAGCCGGTTGACATGCAGCAGCGGCAAGGCGCGGCTGACGGTCTGCTCGGTGCAGCCATAAGGGTAGCGGTCAAGCGCCTTCAGGATMGCCGGCACGTCGAGCGCGGCCAGCGGCGAGACGGAGACAGAGACCTGGCCGGAGCGCGGTACGAGATCGGCCAGGAGGTCCGACGACACGGTGATAGAGCCGCCATTGCCCGGGATCGGCCGGACGATGCGGCGGGCGATCGTGTTGGCCGAGGGCTGCACGCGCACCGCGAGGTTCTGCACGGTACCGACGCCGTTCGGGCCGCTGATCCGGACATCGAACTCGGCGCGGCCGAGACCCGCCGCCGTGACCGGGATCGTCATCTGGCTCTTGGCGCCGGCCGCGAGCGTCAGCGTGCGCCGTGTTGCATCGGCGGCAACGAGGACGGGCCCCTTCACGTCGAGATCGACGAGATAGGGGCCCGCGGGTCCCTCGACATTGTCGATCTGGAGATGGAAGCGCGACTGGTCGCCGATCGCGAGGAAGCGCGGCAGCGTCGCCTGGGCGACGATCTGGTCGCGCACGATGACGTCGGTGCTGGTTTGGCCGGTGCGGCCTTGCGACCAGGCGACAGCCATGACGCGGACCGAACCGTTGAAGGCGGGCAGTTCGAAATCGATCTTCGCAGTGCCGTCCTGGCCGAGCTTGACCACCCCGGAATAGCGCGCGAGCGGCTCCTGCGTAGGCGCCTCGCCCTGCAATGCAGGGGCTGCGTCACCGCCGGAGCGGATGGTGCCGCGCACGCCCTGCATGCCGTCGATCAGATAGCCGTAAAGATCACGGAGTTCATGGCCGATCTGGCGCTGGCCGAAGAAGTACTTGCTGGCGTCCGGGCTTTCGAAGCGGGTGAGATTGAGGATGCCGACATCGACCGCCGCAACCGTGACGAAAGCCTCCTCGCCGGCGCGTGCCCCGCTGACCTTGACCGGCAGGGACAGCGTCGAGAGCGGGCGCACCAGATTGGGCGCTCCGAGGTCGACCTGGAGCGTGCGCTGTTCCTTGCCGATCGAGAACCAGGACAGGCCGATGGCGCGCCCGGGCAGGCGCTGGGCGGCGGTGTCCATCGGGCGGTGGGCCAACGCGACGAGATAGGCGCTCGCACCCCATTCCGCCTTGACCGGGATCGAGGCCGTGCTGCCGCCGGGAGCGATGTCGATCGTCTGGATCTCGTTCAGCTTGTCGCCGACGACGGCGAGCGTTGCCTTGCCCGCGAAGCGCGGCGAGAGCCTGACCTGCATGGTCTCGCCAATCGCATAGGACGGCTTGTCGAGCGCGACCTCCAGCACATCGGGCGTGTCGGCGGTCTTGTCGCTCTCATAGCCGACGGTGAAGGAGACGCTGGTCTCGGTCGCGTCGGAGCCATCGGAGGCGACGTCGAGCCGGTAATTGCCCCATTGAACCGGGGCAGCGATGCGGGCCGCGGCCGTCTCGCTGACGGCGACCTCGCCATCGGCGACGCGGCGCGTCGTCTTCACTCCCTCATAGTTCCAGCGACCATCCTGGAAGAACCACTGATAGTTGCGATTGACCTTGGACAGCGTCCATTTCACGCCCGGCTTGGCAAGGCGGCGGCCGTCGCCATTGGCCATGATGACGTCGAAACTCGCCGTTTGGCCATTGCCGAGCTCGCCATCTTTGAACAGGGGCTTCACGCCGATGGCGGCGCCCTTCGGCACGATCGGCAAGGTGACGGAGCGGGCGATGGCGCGGCCGCCCGGCTCACCGACGCGCAAGGTGATCTCGACCTCGAGCGGGCGGTTGGTCTCGGGCTGCTGCACGCCGGCCGAGATCGTGGCCTTGCCTGCGGCGTCGGTGGTGGCGCTCTCCTCGAGGTCGCTCTGGATCGACTCGAAGGCCTCGTCGGTGAGGCCGACCTGAAACTCGGCGAAGCCCGGGATGGCGGATTTCGCGGCGGCGCGGATCGTGGTCGAGCCGTTGACGTCGAGCTCGGAGCCCGGCGCGCCGTAGAGATAGTGTGCATTGACATCGATCTCGGCCGGTTCGCCGGCCTGGAGCACGGGTGATTTCGGCGCGAGCGTCAGCTCGAGGCGCTCGGGCACGTAATCCTCGACGAGGAAGGAAACCTCGCCGATGGCTGCGCCCTTCGGGTCGGCATAGGCCTGGACGCGCCAGGTGCCTGTCTGCGCGCCGGAGATCAGCGGGATGGAATGAGCCCGCCCGCCGGCACCCTGATCCTCGACCTGACGGCGGCGGTACTCGACACCGTCCGGTCGCTTCACCACCAGAGTCAGCGGCAGGCCGGTGACGGCAGCGCCGGCGGAATCCCGCAGCAGGCTGGTGAGATAGACGGTCTCGCCGGAGCGATAAACGCCGCGCTCGGTATAGAGATAGGCGTCGAGGCCGGCCGGGGCGACGCGGCCCTTCACGCCACGATCGGAGAGATCGAAGGCAGTCTGCTTCAGGTCAAGGAAGCCATAATCCTCGTCGAGCAGGGCGGTGACGAGGCCCGGCGCATTGCCGCCCTGGCCCTTGGCAAGGCCGGCATCGAAGCGGGCATAGCCCTTCGCATCCGTGCGGGCGGTGGCGAGCACCTCGTTGTTGCGGGCGATGAGGCGCAGCACCGCATTCGGGATCGGCGCTGCGTTGGCGAGCGAGCGCGCCAGCACATGCACGCCATCGGGACCGGAGAAGGAGGTCAGGCCGAGATCGGAGACGACAAACCATTGTGTCGCGCGGGTCGAGCCGTCGTCATAGTCGCCGTCGCCCGAGGGCTGCGCGGCCTGTCCGCCCGTCGGCTTGGCAAACATCACGTAGACCCCGGGCTTGAGCTGCCCGACCGCTTCCAGCACCGGGAAGGCGGTGATCACATCCTTGTTGAGCTCGGACTTGACGTCCATCGCGCCGGCCCAGACGCGCTGGCCCTTGTCGGACGCGATCTGGCCCGCGTTGTAGCTGCCGAGCTGGCTGAGGAAATCGTCGGAATGGACGGAGTTGATCAGGTTGCGGTCGCCGATGCGCATGACTTCGAGGTCGAGCTTGTCGGCATTCACGGAGACGACCGGGATGCCCTGCTGACCGGTGCGCGGCAGCACATAGTTCTTGCCGGTGAAGCGCACTGACGGTGTGCGATCGCGGACATAGACCTCATAATCGGCGGATTTCAGCAGCTTCTCGTCGGGGAGTGCGGAAGGCACACCCTGGCGAATGACGAACGCGTAGCGTTCGCCGTGGCGCAGGCCGTCGACGCAGATCTGGCGCTCCTCGGCGCTGACGGCGAAATCGCCCTTGCCGCCGGAAATCGCGACATAGGGCGCGAAATCGATGCGCCCGCGGGCGAGCGGCTCGGAGAATTCGAAGCAGGCGCGCGGGCTCGCCGCATCGGCATCGACCTTGTTGGAGAGCAAGCGGAAGCCGCGCTTCTCGCGCAGGCCTTCATAGGCGGTGCGCAGTTGCGCATTGTCCTGGAGATCGAGGCYGAGACGATAGGCGGTCAGGGCCGGGCGCCAGAGTTCGTTGCGCTCGAAGGTGCGGGCGAGCACCGCGAGCGAGKCTGCTTCGTCCGGGCGGGAGGTTGCGCGCTGATAGGCGAGGTAGGCTGCACTGATCGCGCGTTCGCGCAGTTCCCAGCGCTCACGATAGTCACGCGGCTCGATAGCATTGGCGGCGCGTGCCATCAGGCGCCAGCCGGCGGAATTCTGGGGATCGGCGACGACGGCGGCATTGGCCTGGGGCAGGGCGGCACGGGCATCGCCTCGGGAGAGCGCAGCTTCGCCGTCACGCAGCGCGACCGCCGCGGGGCGTGTGCTGGCCGAGACGTCGCGCTTCAGGCGTTCCTCGAGCCTTTGCCCATCAGCCTGGAGATCGTTGCGGATATAGGCCTTCTGGGCGAGTGCCGGGGTGGCGGCGAGGGCAAGACCGAGAATCAGCGCGAGCCGGGAGAGCAAGGTCATGATCAGTCCCTTCGGCCGGTCCGGCCTGTCGTCATCGATAGTGCTGCGCAGTCGCAAGGGCGGCACGGTATCACCAAAGGCTAGCATCCGTGCTCGCCGGTGCAACGTGAAAGCTGATGACGGAGTGTCTGCAGCATAGGCGGAGCCAGCCGCGCATCCGCTGCCTGAGGCTCTGAACCGGCACGCATGGCGGGCCTCCTTGAAAGCACGCGTCCTGCGCCTCAATTGGTGCGGATGCGTTCCGCCGGGCTCATCTCGGCACAATCTCCCTCGACCGTAGCCAGCCTGAACGGACATGTGCATGACACAGCCTCTCGAACTGGGCCTGGACACGTTTGGCGATGTCACCTCCGGGGCGGACGGCCAGCCGTTGCCGCACGCAGAGGTCATCCGCAACCTGATCGACGAGGCCGTGCTGGCCGATCAGGTCGGGGTCGATTTCTTCGGTGTCGGCGAGCATCATCGCGCGGATTTCGCCATTTCCTCGCCGGAGGTCGTGCTTGCGGCGATAGCCGGGCGCACAGAGCGGATCCGCCTCGGCTCAGCCGTTACGGTGCTGAGCTCCGACGATCCGATCCGGGTGTTCCAGCGTTTCTCGACGCTCAACGCGGCGTCGGGCGGACGGGCAGAGGTCATTCTCGGCCGTGGCTCCTTCACCGAGTCCTTCCCGCTCTTCGGTTATGAGCTGCGCGATTACGAAACCCTGTTCGAGGAGAAGCTCGAAATCTTCGCGGCACTGATCAGCCAGGATGCGGTGACGTGGTCGGGCACGACGCGGCCGCCGCTCAAGAACCAGCGCGTCTTTCCCTCGTTGGAAACCGGGGTGCTGAAGACCTGGATCGGGGTTGGCGGGAGTCCCGAATCCGTCGTTCGTGCCGCCCGCTACGGCCTGCCGCTGATGCTCGCGATCATTGGCGGCGATCCGGCGCGCTTCCGGCCCTATGTCGATCTCTATCACCGCGCCTTTGCGCAACTGGGGAAACCGGTGCCGCCGGTCGGGGTGCATTCGCCGGGCTATGTGGCGGAAACGGACGAGCGGGCGCGCGAGGAGTTCTTCACGGACTACAAGCGGATGCGCGACCGGATCGGCGGTGAGCGCGGCTGGCCGCCTATGAATCGCGCCGAGTTCGATCAGGAGATCGATTTCGGCTCGCTTTATGTCGGGTCGCCGGAGACGGTCGCGCGCAAGATCGCCGCGACGGTCAAGGCGCTCGATGCGGCGCGCTTCCAGATGAAATACAGCGCCGGGCCTCTTAGCCATGACAGGCTCATGGGCTGCATCGAGCTCTATGGACGCAGGGTCGTGCCTCTGGTCCACGAAATGCTTGCCTGACGAGACCAGTTGCGGATGCGCCGGCAATGACGCTTCAATGCTGCCGATTGCAGGGGAGCGCGTGATGGCGACGGGGTTGAGGTCTTCGCTTGGGACAAGGGGGCTGCTCGTCGCTGCCGGGCTGCTGTTCTTGYCGGCGCTCGCGCAAGCCCAGCCGCAACCTGCGGCGAATCCGCAACTTGCCGCGGCGCAGGCTGCCTTCGACGCCTTGCCCGAGCTCGAACGCAAGGCGATCCAGAACGACCTGATCTGGGCGGGACATTTCAACGGCGCGGTCAGCGGCTCCTACGGGCCGCTGACCTTTCGTGGCATCAACGCGCTGAAGGCCGGCTCGCGCGGCATGCCGGACGGCATCCTGACGCCCGTCGAGCGCCGGGCATTGGCGCAGGCGGCGGGGGCGGCGCGCGAGGCGGCGGGCTTCCGCGTCATCACCGACGAACGCACCGGTATCCGCATCGGCATTCCGACCAAGCTGCTGCCGCGCCGCGAGGCGACCGCGACCGGCGGCGGCCGCTGGCAGAGCGAGGATGGCAGGGTGACGCTCGACACGAGCACGGCACCGGCAGGGGATACTGTCGAGGCGCTGTTCGAGAAGGCCACGAGCGCGGCCGTTCCAGGGCGGAAAATCACATACAAGCTGCTCCGGCCGGATTTCTTCGTAGTCACTGGCGAGACGCCGTCGGGGCGGTTCTACCGGCGCCTGTCGTCGGGGCCGGGCGGCCTGCGCGGCTTCTCGATCGGCTACGACAAGGCTCTCGCGCCGAGCATCGACAAGCTCGTCATCGCTATTGCCAGCAGCTTCGAACCCTTTCCGACCGGGCCTGCGCCTGCGACGGCGGGTCCTGCGGTCGCGAGCGTGCCGACACCAGGCGCGGCGCCTCCGGTCGTGGTCGCGGCGAGGCCGACGGAGCGCTTCGGTGTCGGCCTCGCTGTCTCGGACAAGCTCGTCCTGACGGCGACGGCGGCGATCGACCCCTGCAAATCGCTCAAGGTTTCCGGTCGGCCGGCGCGGCTGCGCATCAAGGACGATGCGAGCGGCCTTGCCTTGCTGGATGTCGACGGCACTGCGGCCGGAGCTCCCCCAGGCCTTCGGAGTGGGGCGCTGGTGGCGCAGGAGAGCGTCGTGCTGATGGCTTTCGGCGATTCCGGCGGGCAGCGCACGGCGATGGCCCTGCCGGGACAATCCGTGCGCCTCGGCGCCGGCGAGGCGGTGTTCGCGCCGCTGCAACCCGGCCAGGCGGGCAGCCCGGTCTTCGATCGCCAGGGTCGTCTTGCCGGGTTGGTGACGTCCAACCCCTCGGACAGGGTGCTGATTGCAGGGGTCGCGCCGCAGCGCGCCTACGCGATTGCCGCCGGGGCTGCCATGCAGGCGCTGCTGGGCAAGGCAGGCGTAACGCTTCAAGCCGCGACGTCGGGGCCGGAGATCAGCACCGGGGCGGTGGTCGAGAAGGTCGGAAAGGCTGCATTGCCCGTCGCATGCGGACTGTGAACCCGTCTTCAAAGAGCAGTTGTTTCCGTTACGACAATCGGCTCAGATAGCGTCGGACTGACAAGGGAGCCCCGCATCCGCGGAGAAGCATCCCGGACCTAAATCGATTAAGCGGAGGGAACACGGGAATGACGGACGGCATCAACAGACGTAAGCTTTTGAAGGGTGCGGCAGCGGCAGGCGCGGCAAGTCTGATCGTCAAGCCGGCAATCGCGCAGGCACAATGGCCGAGCCGCCCCCTGACGATGATCTGCCCCTGGGGCGCAGGTGGCGGCACGGACGCGACGGCGCGCATCGTCGCTTCGCTCCTGGAGAAGGATCTCGGCCAGCCCTGCAACGTCGTCAACCGCACCGGCGGCTCGGGCGTCGTCGGCCATTCGGCGATCGCGACGGCGGCTCCCGACGGCTACAATATCGGCATGCTGACGGTCGAGATCTCGATGATGCATCATCAGGGTCTCACCGATCTCACGCCGGCAAGCTATACCGCGCTGGCGCTGATGAACGAGGATCCGCCAGGCGTGCAGGTCAGCGCCTCGAGCCCGCACAAGGACATCAAGGCTCTTGCCGAAGCCATCAAGGCTGCGCCTCCCGGCAAGCTCAAGGCCTCGGGAACAGGCCAGGGCGGTATCTGGCACCTCGCGCTGGTCGGCTGGCTGGTGGCGATGGGGCTGAAGCCCGATCATGTCGCCTGGGTGCCGTCGAATGGCGCAGCACCCGGCATGCAGGACCTCGCAGCCGGCGGCATCGACATCGTCACCTGCTCGGTGCCCGAAGCCCGGGCCATGATCGATGCCGGCAAGGCGAAGTCGCTCGCCATCATGGCGACCGAGCGCAATCCGCAGTTMAAAGACGTTCCGACGCTGAACGAGACACTCGGCGTCAACTACTMGGTCGGCGCCTGGCGTGGCATCGGCGCGCCCAAGGGGCTGCCGGCCGATATCCAGGGCAAGCTCGCCGCCGCGCTGAAAAAGGCCTTCGACTCCAAGGAATACAAGGACTTCATGAACGCCCGGGGCTTCGGCATGAAGTTCGCCGACCCGGCAGGCTTTGCTTCATTCATGGCCGAAGGTGACAAGGCCATGGCGTCCGCGATGAAGGCGGCGGGCCTGGCCAAGGCCTGAGGCGGCAAACGGTTGGCGGAAGGGTGAGGCAGCTTCATCCTTCCGCCGCTTCTCGATCTTTCAGACTGTGCCYGAAATGAGTGCGGGAGATGCGGTCGCTCGCGCTCATGGCGCCGCCCCGGCACGGATCAGCGGACGTTTCGCGATGCTTCTATCCGACAAGATAACCGGGGGCGTGATGGTGGCGCTCGGCGCCACTGCCTTCCTCTATGGATCCACACTTCCGCCGGTCCCTGGCCAGCAGGTCGGCCCCTCCGCCTTTCCAATGGCCGTCGGGGCTGCCCTCGTCCTCTGCGGCACGCTGATCGCCTTCGGTATCGGGCGGCATTTCGAAGAAGTGGCCGAGGCGGATGTCGCGAGCCATAGTGCGCCGGAACTGCTCGAGCCCTTGCCGGCCTGGCGGAACTGGCTTGCATTGCTGCCGCCGGCTCTGCTCGCCTTCTATGCGCTTGCGTCCGAGGCAATGGGCTTTCTGCCGACGGCAGGGATCATGGTTGTGATCGCGAGCTTCGCCTTCGGGGCGCGGCCGAAGCTCGCGGTGCCGTTGGCGCTGATCGCGCCTTTCGTCATCAACCTGATTTTMCTGAAGCTGCTGCGCGTGCCCTTGCCCGGCGGCCTTCTGCCTTTCCCGTGGTGAGCCGATGAATACCGTCATCCAGGCCTTCGGACTGGTCTTCCAGACCGATGTGATGATCGCGATCGTCGCCTCGGCCTTCTATGGCCTGACGGTCGGCGCGTTGCCGGGGCTCTCGGCCACGATGGCGACGGCACTCCTGGTGCCGATCACCTTCTATCTGTCACCGATCGCGGCCATCGCCACCATCATCACCGCATCGGCGATGGCGATCTTCTCGGGCGATATTCCGGGCTGCCTGCTGCGCATTCCCGGGACGCCGGCTTCCGCGGCCTACACGGACGAAGCCTATGCAATGACCCGCAAGGGCCAAGCCGAGACGGCACTCGGCATCTGCCTGTGGTTCTCGGCGCTCGGCGGCATCGCCGGCACGCTGTCGCTGATGCTGATCGCACCGTTGCTGGCCGAGTTTGCGCTGTCCTTCTCGACCTACGAGAATTTCTGGCTCGCCATGCTGGGGCTGATGTGCTCGACGCTGGTCGCCCGCTCCTCGCCGATCAAGGCTATCGCCGCGATGCTGCTTGGCCTGCTCATCACCTGCATCGGTATCGACAATCCCGGCGGCGTCCCGCGCTTCACCTTCGGCTCGACCGATCTTCTTGGCGGCATCGAGCCGATACCGGCGCTGGTCGGCGTCTTTGCGCTTGCCGAGGTGATGCGCGCCCTGACCGAGCGCGAGCCGCCGAAGCTGGAGCACCGCCGGCTCGGCAGCATCCTCAAGGGGCAGATCGAGCTGACCAAGAAATATCCGAAGCAGCAGACGCGCGGGAACATCGTCGGCATCATCATCGGCGTCCTGCCCGGTGCCGGTGCCGACATGGCTGCCTGGGTCAGCTATGCGATGTCCAAGCGCTTCTCAAAGACCCCGGAGAAATTCGGGACCGGCCATCCCGAAGGTTTGATCGAGGCTGGCGCAAGCAATAACGCCTCGCTCGCGTCGGGTTGGGTTCCGGCGCTGCTCTTCGGCATTCCCGGCGACACGATCACGGCGATCGCCATCGGCGTGCTTTACATGAAGGGGCTCAATCCGGGCCCGACGCTGTTCACCGAGCAGGCGTCGAGCATGTATGCGCTCTACATCATCTTCCTGCTCGGCAACATCATCATGATCCCGTTCGGCATCATCATGATCAGGCTGGCGAGCCGTGTCGTCGGGGCTCCGCGCTCGGCGGTCATGCCGGTGATCATGATCTTTTGTGCGGTCGGGGCCTTCTCAACGGCGGGCAACAACCTGTTTGCGGTCTGGTGCGTCGCGATCTTCGGCCTGCTCGGCTTTGTGATGGAGAAGAACGGCTATCCCGTTGCTGCCATGGTGCTCGGCATCGTCATGGGCACGATGGTGGAGCAGAGCTTCGTCACCTCGTTGATCAAGTCGGACGGTTCCATCCTGCCCTTCTTCAGCCGCCCGGTCTCGATGGTGCTGTCTTCGATGACGATCGCGGCACTGCTCTGGCCGGTCTTCATGTGGTCCCTGGAGAAACTGCGGTCGAGACGGGCGGTCGCCGCGTAGTTGCGGCGGGCGCGCGGCGTCAGGCTATTACGTCGCGCGCCTTCAATGCGTCCAGACGCTCGGCAGGCAGACCGAGTTCGTCCGCGAGGACTGCCCAGGTGTCATGGCCCAGCGCCGGCGGCATATGGCGCACCGGCAGCCGTTCGCCATCGAGGCGGTAGGGCGGAGCGAGTACGGCGGGTGCGCCGGCATTGTCCCCGTCCTCCACCAGCATGCCGGCCCGCCCAGCCCGCTCCGAGCGCAAGGCGCGGTTGAGGCCGAGCACCTCGCCGCTGGGAATGCCGTTCGCCGCCAGTTTCGTGAGCAGTTCGGCGCGCGGGCGGGCGCGCAGCTCCGCCTCGATGAGCGGCAACAGTTCGGAGCGGTGGGTGGTGCGCTGGAGATTTGTGGCGTAGCGCGGGTTCTCAGCAAGGTCGACCCGGTCGATCACCGAACGGCAGAAACGATCATATTGAGCGTTGTTCCCGACCGTGAGGACGAGCGCGCCGTCCGCCGCATCGAACACGCCATAGGGTACGATCGAGGGATGGGCGTTGCCGTAGCGCGGCGGGTCCCCGCCGAGCGCCAGGGCCTCCAGCCCGTAATAGGAGGTGACCGAGAGGCCGCAATCGAACAGCGCCATCTCGACATGCCTGCCCTTGCCGGTGCGTCCGCGCTGGACGAGAGCCGCGAGCACGGCCTGCGCCGCATATTGGCCGGTGAAGAGATCGGCAATCGCGACACCGAATTTCAGCGGGGGCTGGTCGTCATTGCCGTTCATGGCCATGAGGCCGGATTCGCCCTGGATGACGAGATCGTAGCCGGGTCGTGCGGCCTCCGGTCCATCGGAGCCGTAGCCGGCAATGGAGCAGTAGATCAGGCCGGGGTTCCCGGCGCTGAGCGCGGCATAGCCAAGGCCGAGCTTGTCGGCGCCGCCGGTTTTGAAATTCTGGATCAGCACGTCGCTCTTGCGCGCGAGCTCAAGGATGATGGCGAGGCCCTCGGGCTGGCCGAGATCGATGCCGATCGAGCGCTTGTTGCGGTTGACGCTGTTGAAATAGCAGGTGTTGCGCTCTCCGAGCCGCATGCCCCAGTCGCGCGTATCGTCGCCGMGCTGGGGATGCTCGACCTTGATGACATCGGCGCCGAGATCGGCCAGGACCTGGCCGCACCAGGGGCCGGCGAGGATGCGCGAGAGATCGAGAACGCGAATGCCGGCGAGGGGAAGGTCGGATGCGATCACGAACCCATCACTCCTTCAAGACTGGCTGCCAGCGCGATCAGGCGCGGCCGGACGTCCTCGAGCAGGAAACCGGGATCGAGGATGACGGTCGGCGCGCCGCAATTGATCGTCATCGGCGGCAGGCCTCCACCGGGGTGGAAGGCCACTGCGATCGCGCTCACCGTCGGCTGCCAGTCGCCGAAGGAGCGGACGCAACCTGTCATGCGATACTCCTCGAGCGCCTGTTCAATGCCCTCGCGCAGACTCGGCCAGGCAGCGTCGTCGACGGAGCGGAAATCGTCCATGATGGCCTGGCGCTCGGCCGGGTCGCAGGCGGCGAGATAGGCCCGGCCCATGGCGCTGCGTGCCATCGAGATGCGCGAGCCGGTATCGATGTTGAGGGCGATCGCGACCTCGCCCCGGCAGCACTCGATATAGCGCATGCTCAGCCGGTCGCGGACGCCGAGGCCGACCGAGGCCTTGGCGAAGTCGGCGAGTTCCTGCATGCCGGGCCGTGCGATCTGGCGCACATCGAGCCCGGCAAGCGCGGTGGCGCCGAGTGCGATCAGCGCGGTGCCAAGCCGGTATGCTCCGCTATGCGGGACATGATGGAGATAGCCCAGCTTGGTCAGCGTATAGGTCAGCCGCGAAACGGTGGAACGGGCAAGTCCGCAGCGTGCTGCGATTTCCGAGTTGGCGAGCGCATCCTCGTTGCGCTTGAAACAGGCGAGCACATCGAGCCCACGCGCCAGGGCGGTGACGAAATGCCGGTCTTCCTTCGGCCCGGCTCGTTCGCCGCGTTCGGGGGCGTCCGACAGCTGCGCCGCCATTGCCTCAGCGTTTCATCAGGAACGCGGCGAAGGCGGCCTGCGCCTCGGCCGAGACCAGGCGCTCGCCGAAATGCCTGGCTTCGAGCGCGATCGTTTCGGCCACGGCGGCGGCATTGCCGCGCTTCAGCAGCATCTTCGTCAGGGCGACCGATTGCGGCGGCAGGGCAGCGAGCGCCCGCGCCTTGTCGAGCGCGATCGAGAGCGCTTCGCCTTCCGCCACCACGGCATTGACGAGGCCCGCTTCGGCTGCCGTCTCGGGAGGGAACGCCTCGCCCAGCAGCAGCAGTTCCGCGGCGCGCTTGCTGCCGGCAATCATCGGCAGCAGATGGCTCGATCCGCCTTCGGGGCAGAGCCCGAGCGTAACGAAGGGCAGGCGGAAGCTGGCGCTACGCCCGGCGAAGGCAAGGTCGCAATGCAACAGCATGGTGGTGCCGATGCCGACGGCAAAGCCTTCGACCGCGGCGACGATCGGCTTCTTCGCCGTCGAGATCGTCGTCAGGAAATCGATGGCGATGCGCGCACCGTCGCCCGAGGCCGCGGCGAAATCCTTGATGTCGTTACCGCTGGTGAAGCACCCGGCCGCGCCGGTGAGCACCAGCGCGCGGACAGCCTCATCAGCTTCGCCTGCGGTGATGGCCGCGATCAATCCGCCATAGGTTGCGCGGTCGAGCGCGTTGCGCCGGTCGGGGCGATTGATGGTGATCTGGAGGACGCCGGGAAAGGGGCTTTGAGTCAGAACGGTCGCGGTCATCCCTTGCCTATCCCCTGTCGATCTTCACGCAATCCCAGCAGCGCTGTTCTGCCTGTCGGAAGGATGCGCCGTGATACTGGATTCGCAGGAACGATCCGTCCTAGCGTCGATCCGTGCAAGGCATGACATGCAGCTTCCGGAGCGGTCAAGTTGTGGGCGTTCATTCTGCAATGCAGTTCCCGCTTGTGGCGCCGCCGGAGCCGTCCTGCCCATTCTTGACAAGCCGTGGCCAGTCGCCTCTCTAGTCCGAGAAATGCAGCATTCAATTCTGCAGTGCAGACTGAAAGCGTGAGGAACATGCCCATGGAGACCGTCCGGCTCTCGCAGCGCGGCCCGGTGGCGATCGCGACCATCGATAATCCTCCTGTGAATGCCCTGAGTGCGAGCCTGCGGGCCGCTCTCGTCGATGCGCTTTCGCGCGCGGCTGCCGATCCGGCGGTCGAGTCTATCGTGATCGCGGCCGCCGGGCGGGCCTTCATCGCCGGTGCCGATATCAGCGAGTTCGGCAGGCCGCCGGTCGAACCGACCTTGCCTGGCGTGCTCGCGATCATCGAAGGCTCCGCGAAGCCGGTGGTGGCTGCCATTCAGGGCGTCGCGCTGGGCGGGGGGCTGGAACTGGCGCTCGCCTGCCATGGCCGTGTGGCGGCACCAGCGGCAAAGCTCGGCCTGCCCGAGATCAAGCTCGGCATCATTCCGGGTGCCGGCGGAACCCAACGCCTGCCGCGCGTGATCGGTGCGGCGAAGGCCTTTCCCCTGATGCTGAGCGGAGAGGCGATCTCTGCGGAGAAGGCGGCCGCACTCGGCCTCGTCGACCGGGTCGTCGAGGGCGACCTCGTCGCTGCGGCCATTGCGCTGGCGCAGGAGCTTGCGGCCAAGGGGGCGCCCGTGAAGACCGGCGAGCGCGCGGACATGCTGACATCATCCGACCGCGAGGCGTTCGAGGCTTTGGCCAAGGATGCGGCAGCCAGGTCGGGCGACATGCCGAATGCGCTGGCGCTGATCGAGGCGGTGCGCGGCGTCTTCACCCTGCCATTTGGCGAGGGGCTTGCTGCCGAGCGCGCGCTGTTCCTCAAGCTGGTCGTCGATGACCGTTCCAAGGCCCTGCGCTACGCCTTCTTTGCCGAGCGCGAGGCGGCCAAGGTCCCGGGCATCGACGAGGGCAAGGGGACGCGTCAGATCCGGCAGGCGGCCGTCATTGGCGCCGGCACGATGGGTGGCGGGATCGCGATGTGTTTCGCCAATGCCGGCATCCCAGTGACCGTGATCGAGACGACGCGGGAGCAGCTCGACAAGGGCTATGCCCGCATCCGCGACACCTACGGCTTCTCGGTCAAGCGCGGTTCGCTGACGGAGGCCGCGCGTGACCAGCGCATGGCGCTGATCACGCCGAAGCTCGGGCTCGAGGCGGCAGCGGAGGCGGATATCGTGATCGAAGCCGCCTTCGAGGAGATGGGCGTCAAGCAGGAGATCTTCGGCGCGCTCGATGGGATTGCGAAGCAAGGCGCAATCCTGGCCTCGAACACCTCCTATCTCGACCTCGCGACGATCGCCATGGCAACGAAGCGGCCGCAGGATGTGATCGGGATGCATTTCTTCAGCCCGGCCAATGTCATGAAGCTGCTTGAAATCGTGCGGCCAGCCGGCGTTGCGGATGATGCGGTGGGCACTGCGATTTCGCTCGGACGCAGGCTCGGCAAGGTGCCGGTCGTGGTCGGGAACTGCTTCGGCTTCGTTGGCAACCGCATGCTGGAACAGCGCACGCGGGCCGCCGAGCGGCTGCTGATCGCCGGTGCGCTGCCGCATGAGGTCGACGCGGCGCTGACCGGTTTCGGCTTCAAGATGGGGCCATTCGCGATGTCGGATCTCGCGGGCAACGATATCGGCTGGCGCACGCGCAAGTCGCGCGGCAAAACCGCAGCGGTCGCGGACGCGATCTGCGAGCGCGGCTGGTTTGGTCAGAAGACCGGGCGTGGCTACTATCTCTATCCGGAGGGCGCGCGCGCCGGGCAACGCGACCCGGAGGTCGAGGCGCTGATTGCGCAGGTTTCCAAGGAGCAGGGCGTTGAGCGCCGGGCGATGAAGCCGGACGAAATCCTGGCGCGCCTGCTCGATCCGATGGTCAATGAGGGTGCGAAGATCCTCGCGGAGGGGATTGCTGCGCGGCCGGGCGATATCGATACGATCTGGATCAACGGCTATAACTGGCCGGCCTGGCGCGGTGGGCCGATGCACTGGGCTGACTCTGTCGGGCTCGACGTGATCGTCAAGCGTCTGGAAAGGCTCGCAGCGGAAAGCGGTGATGCCGCGCTCGAACCGGCGCCGCTGCTGCGCGAGCTCGCGGCCGAGGGCAAGGGCTTCGCGGACCTGAAGGCCAGGGCGGCGTGATCCAGGCAGCGCGCCCGATCTGGCAGGAGCGCTTTCCGCAGGCCTGCGACTGGGACGCGGCAGTGGAAACCGGTACGGTGCCGGATCTGCTCGTGCCGGCCGTCGCGGCGCGGCCGGACGCGGTGGCCATCGCGTTCCGCGAGAGCGAGCTGAGCTATGGCGAACTCGACAGGCTGGCCACCCGGCTCGCGGCGGGGTTGATCGCCGATGGCGTCAGGCAGGGCGACCGGGTGGCGCTGTTCCTTCCCAATACGCTCTGGCATCCCGTCGCGTTCTTCGCGGTCGCGCGCTGCGGCGCGACCGTCGTGCATCTCAGCGCGCTCGATGCCTTGCGGGAGCTTGAGCACAAGCTCGTGGCGACGCAGCCGGTCCGCCTGATCACCACGAACCTTCCAGGCTTCCTGCCGCAGGTGCAGGCGTTGCGTGCGGCGGGCTTCGTCGATCGCGTATTGGTCGGCGAGGATGCGCGCTGGGGACCGGGGGAGGCCGAGCCGCAGGATCTGCCGCCTGGTGGCGGCTTCGCCTGGCTCGACGACCTGATGACGGCGCCTGACCCGGCGAACTGGCCGGTGCTTTCACCCGACGATGTGATGCTGCTGCAGTTCACCGGCGGCACGACAGGGGCGCCGAAGGCAGCGATGCTGACGCATGGCAATCTTGTCTCGGCGGTGAACATCTACCGTCTCTGGACTGATGGCGAACCGTTGGAAGCCGGAGCGCAGACCGCGATCGCGGTGCTGCCGCTGTTCCATATCTACGCGCTGACCACGATCCTGCTGCGCCATTTGCGGGACGGCAACCGCATCCTGCTGCGCCAGCGCTTCGATGTCGAAACCCTGATCGAGGATATCGCGATCCGTCGCGCGACGATGTTCTCCGGTGTGCCGACGATGTGGTTTGCCCTGCTCAACCGCAAGGGCGTCGAGACGGTCGATTTTTCGTCGTTGCGCTCCTGCGTCTCGGGCGGCGCGCCCCTGCCCTTCGAGGTCCAGACCCGACTCGAAGGCATATTGGGCGTCAGGCTGAACAATGGCTGGGGCATGACCGAGACCGCGCCCGCCGGCTCGCGCCTGCCGAAGCAGGCGAAACCTCGGCCGGGCGTGATCGGCGTACCGCTGCCAGGMCTCGAGATGAAGATCGTCTCGCTCGACGTCGGGCGTGCCGATTGCCCGCCCGACGAAATCGGTGAGATCGCCATTCGCGGCCCCAATGTCTTCAAGGGTTATTGGAACGAGGCGGAGGCGACGCGCGATGCCTTCCACGAGGGCTGGTTCCTGACCGGGGATCTCGGCCGGATGGACGCCGACGGGCTGTTCCAGATCGTCGACCGGCGCAAGAACATGATCATCTCGAGCGGCTTCAACGTCTATCCGGTGGCGATCGAGAATGCGATCTACGAGCATCCGGCGGTGCAGGAAGTGCTGGTGATCGGCATCGACGACGATTATCGCGGCCAGGCGGCGAAGGCCTTCGTCGTGCTCAAGGCCGGCATGCCTGCCTTTACGCTCGACGAATTGCTGCACTTCCTCAAGGATCGCCTCGGCCGGCACGAGACGCCGCGCGCGCTGGAATTTCGCGAGAGCCTGCCGCGCAGCGCTGCCGGGAAGCTGCTGGCGAAGGTGTTGATCGCCGAAGAACAAGAGAAGCGGGCCAAGCCCGCTTCGCCCGAATCCGCTGCATAGGACCTGAGAAAATCCATGACCGAAGCCGTCATCGTCTCCACCGCCCGCACGCCGATCGGCAAGGCCTATCGCGGTGCCTTCAACCAGACCCGCGGTGCCGATCTTGCGGCGCACGCGATCAAGGCAGCCTATGAGAAGGCCGGGATCGAGCCGGCGGCGATCGAGGAGATCGTGCTCGGCTGCGGCTATCCGGAGGCTGCGACCGGCGGCAATGTCGCCCGTCATGCCGCGCTKGTCGCCGGCATCCCGGTCGCGTCTGCCGGTGTCACCGTCAGCCGCTTCTGCGCTTCGGGCCTCGAGGCGATCGCGCATGCGGCGCGGCGCATTGTCATGGACGGCGTGCCGGTCGCGATCGGCGGAGGCGTCGAGTCGATCAGCCTGGTGCAGCCGGTGGTGCGGCGCGAACTCACCCAGAACGACTGGCTGATGAAGCACAAGCCCGAGATCTACACGACGATGATCGAGACCGCCGACAACGTCGCCGAGCGCTACGGCATCTCGCGCGAGGTGCAGGATCTGTTCTCGCTGGAAAGCCAGCGCCGCACCGCCGCGGCCCAGCAGCGCCTGCTGTTCGACGACGAGATCGTGCCGATGAGCGCAGTGATGTCCGTCACCGACAAGGCGAGCGGCGAAACGCGGAACGAGCAGGTCACGCTCGCCAAGGACGAGGGCAACCGGCCGGACACTACGCTGGAGGGACTTGCGAAGCTGAAGCCGGTGCGCGGCGAGGACAAGTTCATCACCGCCGGCAATGCCAGCCAGCTCTCGGACGGTGCGGCTGCGAGCGTCGTGATGTCGGCGAAGGAGGCTGCGCGGCGGGGCCTGTCGCCGCTCGGCATCTTCCGTGGCTTCGCCTCGGCCGGCTGCGAGCCGGACGAGATGGGCATCGGCCCGGTCTTCGCCGTGCCGCGCCTGCTCGAGCGCAATGGCCTGAAGGTTTCGGATATCGATCTCTGGGAACTCAACGAGGCCTTCGCCTCCCAGTCGATCTATTGCCGCGACACGCTCGGCATCGATCCCGAGAAGGTCAACGTCAATGGCGGCGCGATCTCGGTCGGCCATCCCTTCGGGATGAGCGGGGCGCGGCTGGTTGGCCATGCATTGCTGGAGGGGCGCCGCCGCAAGGCGCGCTATGCCGTCGTCACCATGTGCGTCGCCGGCGGCATGGGCTGCGCGGGGCTGTTCGAGATCAATCAGGGCTAGCCATCATGGACCTGCGCTTCACGCCCGAGGAAATCGCCTTCCGCGATGAGGTGAGGCAGTTCTTCCGCACCGAGATCCCGGCTTCTATCCGCAGGAAGGTCTCCGAAGGCCTCGGGCTGGCGCGGGAGGATTATGTCACCTCGCAGCGGGTCATGAACGCGCGCGGCTGGGCCGTACCGCATTGGCCGAGCGAATGGGGCGGGCAGGATTGGAGCCCGATCCAGCGCTATATCTTCACTGAGGAGATGCTGCTCGCCGCCGTGCCGCTGCCGCAGCAGTTCAATTGCTACATGGTCGGGCCGGTGATCGCGGCCTTCGGCTCCCAGAGCCAGAAGGAGAAGCACCTCGCGCGTATCGCCAATCTCGACGAMTGGTGGTGCCAGGGCTTTTCCGAGCCCGGCGCGGGTTCGGACCTCGCCTCGCTGAAGACGCGGGCCGTCCGCGATGGCAATCATTACGTCGTCAACGGCCAGAAGACCTGGACCACGCTCGGGCAGCACGCAGACTGGATCTTCTGCCTCGTGCGCACCGACCCCGCGGCGAAGAAGCAGGCCGGGATCTCTTTCATCCTGATCGACATGAAGACGCCCGGCATCACCCTGCGCCCGATCATCACGCTCGAGGGCCGGCACGAGGTCAACGAGGTTTTCTTCGACGATGTCCGCGTGCCCGTCGAAAACCTCGTCGGCGAGGAGAACAGAGGCTGGGACTATGCCAAGTTCCTCCTTGCCAACGAGCGTGTCGGCATCGCCCGGATCGGCCTCTCCAAGGAACGTCTTGCCCGGATCAAACGGCTGGCGAAGGAGATGCCGGCCGGCGACGGTGTGCTGTGGGATGACGCCGATTTCCGCGAACGGTTTGCGCTGGTCGAGATCGAACTGAAGGCGCTGGAAATCACCCAGATGCGGGTGGTCGCAGCACAGGGCAGGCGCGATCCCAACAAACCCGATCCTGCCTCCTCGATCCTCAAGATCAAGGGCTCCCAATTGCAGCAGGCGACGACGGAACTGCTGCTGGAGGTGGCCGGGCCATTCGCGCTTGCCGCGCCGCTGCGGACGGGCGACCTCACCAATGACTGGCCCTTCGAGCATGACTGGGCCGATGCGGCTGCAGCGAGCTATTTCAACAACCGCAAGGTCTCGATCTATGGCGGCTCGAACGAAATCCAGAAGAACATCATCGCCAAGGCGGTGCTGGGGCTTTGACGATGAGGCTTGGCGCCCTGCCGCGTCCTGGCCGGGCTTGTCCCGGCCACCCCCGTCTTCCCTTCACGCGCGTCGCAGGACGCAAGAGCTCGCCACAAGGGCGAGCATGACGCGGTGGCTAGCGCCCCGCCAGGCTGGATGAAACCCGATGGATTTCGACCTCTCCTCCGAACAGGCCCAGCTCAAGGACAGTGTCGAGCGGCTGATCGGCGCGGCCTATGGCACGCTCGACGCGCGGCAGGCCTTGGCGAAGGAGCCGCTCGGCTTCTCCGAGAAGGGTTGGGCGCAGCTTGCGGAGCTGGGCCTCACCGGCATCCCGTTTTCTGAGGAGGAGGGCGGTTTCGGCGGCGGTCCTGTCGAGACCATGGTGGTGATGGAGGCGCTGGGCAAGGGACTGGCGCTTGAGCCCTATCTTGCGAGCATTGTGCTGGGTGGCGGCGCCGTCCGGTTCGGCGGTTCGGCTGAACAGAAGGCGCGGATCATTCCGGGCATCGTTGACGGCACCCTGCGCCTGGCGCTGGGCTTCACCGAGAAGCAGTCACGCTACGATCTCTTCGACGTGGCGACGAGCGCGCAGCGCAGGGAGACAGGGTTCGTGCTCGATGGCGCCAAGAGCGTCGTGATCAATGGCGACAGCGCGCACCGGATCGTGGTGAGCGCCAGGACAGATGGCGGCCGGCGCGACCGGACCGGTATCAGCCTCTTCCTCGTCGATGCGGCGGCGCCCGGCGTGAGAACCCGAGGCTACCCGACACAGGATGGCGGACGCGCTGCGGAGATCGCCTTCTCCGGCGTCGTGCTCGGCCAGGAGGCTCTGCTGGGATCGCTCGGCGCAGGGCTGCCGATCCTCGAGCGTGTCGCTGACCACGCCATTGCTGCGCTCGCCGCCGAAGCTGTCGGCATCATGGATGCGCTGCACGGCCTGACCGTCGACTATCTCAAGACGCGCCAGCAGTTCGGCGTCGCGATCGGCCAGTTCCAGGTGCTGCAGCATCGCGCCGTCGACATGCTGATGGCGCTCGAACAAGCCCGCTCGATGGCGCTCTATGCCGCGATGATGGTCGGCCATCCCGATGCGGGCGAGCGGACCGCCGCGTTGTCGGCTGTGAAGGTCCAGATCAATCGCTCCTGCCGGCTGGTGGGGCAGGAGGCGGTGCAGCTCCATGGCGGCATCGGCATGACGATGGAATATCTCGGCGCGCATTATTTCAAGCGCCTGACCATGATCGAGAGCCTGTTCGGCGATACCCCCCATCATCTGCGGCGGGTCGGGCAGGCTGGCGGGCTGGTCGCTGCCTCCTGAGGCGACTTGCCGGACGGAGGCGCCCCTTGTCATCTTCGGGGCCGCGTCGTTGACTGGTTTGGCCCAGTGCGTGTCCCCGGAGGTGCGATCGTGAGTTCCGGCCTTGTCGCCCTGCTCGACGATATCGCGGCGCTTGCGAAGGTCGCTGCGGCGTCCCTCGACGATGCCGCGAGCCAGGCGGCGAAGGCGAGTGCCAAGGCTGCCGGCATCGTCATCGACGATACGGCCGTGACGCCGCGCTATGCCGTCGGGTTCAGCGCGGATCGGGAACTTCCGATCATCGGGCGGATCGCGCTGGGCTCATTGCGGAACAAGCTGGTATTCCTGCTGCCGGCGGCGCTCCTGCTGGCGCTGTTCGCACCCTGGGCAATCACGCCGCTGCTGATGCTGGGCAGCCTCTATCTCTGCTTCGAGGGAGCCGAGAAGGTCCTGGAACTGGTCCGGCCTCATGGCGCTGATGTCGAAGGCGAGGGCGCCTCGGCGGGGATCGACGCCACCCAGTTCGAGAACCAGAGAATCAGCGGTGCAGTGAGGACCGACTTCATCCTCTCGGCGGAGATCATGGCGATCACGCTCGCAAGCGTGTCTCAGTCCTCGTTCTGGACGCAGGCGCTGGTCCTGGCCATCGTCGGCATCGGGATGACCGCCTTCGTCTACGGTCTCGTCGCGCTGATCGTGAAGGCCGATGATGCCGGCGTTGCTCTGGCGCAGAACGATCACCCCATCTCAAACCTGCTTCACCTTGGGCGTGGCAAACGCCCCGCCGAAGCCGAGCCCAGCACCGTCGACCGCCTGCTGCGGCCCCTGTCCAAGGGATTCGGGCGGGGGCTCGTGGTGAGCATGCCCGTGCTGCTCTCGATCCTCAGCGCTGTCGGGACCGTCGCCATGCTCTGGGTCGGCGGCGGCATCCTGATCCACGGTTTCGAGGGCTATGGCTTCAGTGCGGTGGGGCACCTCATTCACGATGCCGCCGTGGCATCGGGCCGCCCCGTCCCCGGCCTGGGCGCGGTTGTCGAATGGCTGGTGACGGCGGCGCTGTCGGCGGTCGTCGGGCTGGCCGCGGGCGTGGCAACGATGATCGGCGTTCACTTCGCCGTTGCGCCAGTGCTGAAGCTGTTCGGCAAGAGCAAGCCGAAGCTGGTGTAGCTCCTGCCTTCAGTCGAGCCAGGCGGTGAAGGTCTCGACCGGCTCGCGCTCCGGCACGAGCCGGTTCGCAGCTGCGTCAGGGTCGGCATGGCCGATCGCGATGCCGCAGACGACGACCTCGCTCTCGGGGATCGCCAACGCATCGCGCACGACCGGATGAAAGCGGGCAAAAATCGCCTGCGGGCAGGTATCGAGGCCATGCGCCTGGGCAGCGATCAGCAGATTCTGGATGAACATGCCGAGATCGAGCCAGGAGCCGATTTCGAGGTCGCGGTCGATCGTCACCATCAGCGCGACCGGCGCGCCGAAAAAGCGCAGGTTATAAGCCGTCTGCCGCTTCATACCCTCATGGTCACCCCTGGTGACGCCGAGCAGGCCATAGAGGTCCCAGCCGACCTTGCGGCGGCGCGACTGATAGGGCTCGGTGAAGGTCTGCGGGTAGTAGCGGTACTCCTCCGCCGGTTTGAAGTCGGGATCGTCGAGCGCAGCGAGCAACCCGGCTTCCAGCCGTGCCCGGCTCTTGGGGCCGAGCACACGCGCCTTCCAGGGCTGCATATTGGTCCCGCTCGGCGCTTGGGCGGCGAGTTCGAGCAGGAGCCGCACCAGCGCAGGATCGACCGGATCCGGCAGAAAGGCACGCACCGCGCGGCGACTGCGGATGGCCTGTTCGACCATATCCGGTGCAAGCGCGGTGCGTTTGTTCATCCCCGTGCCGCCTCACGCGCCTTCAGGAAGGCGTGGTGCTCGGCGAGCAGGTCGCCGGCGAGCGCCTTGGCGATCAGCGCGCGGGTGTTCTCGATGCCGTAGATCGCGGCGAAGGAGCCGAAGCGCGGGCCTTTGGGCTCACCGAGCAGGATCTCGTAGAGCGTGTTGAACCAGGCGAGCGAGACGCCGGCCGAGCCGTCCTTCTGCACGGTCTTGTAAGGATCGCGTCGGCCGATATCGTAGACCGCGTCCTGGATCGTGCCGGCATCGGTGACGCCTGCAGCCGAGAGTTCGCCGAGCCTGGCTGAGAGATCCTGCAGGGCCTGCCGCTCCTCCAGCGTCGCCGGACGGTATTGTTTGGCTGGCTTCACGAAATCCTGGAAATAGCGGATCGCGTAGCCGACCAGCGCGTCGAGACGCGGATGGGTCGCAGGCGAGGCACCCGGCGCATAGCGGCGCAGGAAGCCCCAGAGCACATCCTTGTCCTCAGCATTGGCGACGGCGACGAGGTTCATCAGCAGCCCGAAGGTGACCTGCGTCTTGGCGGCGTTATCGCCTTCGCCCGAGGCGATCACCTCCGGCGCCGGCGGGTTGCCGTTATGGATATGCCAGACGGGATTGCCGAGCCGGTTCTTCCAATCCTGCCGCTCGTAGCCGCCGAGGAACTGCAGATATTCGTCAGCCGCACGCGGAATGACGTCGAAATGCAGCTTCTTGGCCTCGCGCGGACGCGAGTACATGAAGAGCGCCAGGCTCTCCTGCGAGCCATAGGAGAGCCATTGCTCGATGGTCAGGCCGTTGCCCTTCGACTTCGAGATCTTCTGGCCCTGCTCATCGAGGAAGAGCTCGTAGTTGAAGCCGTCCGGCGGCGTCGCATCGAGGGCGCGCGCGATGGCCGACGAGACCTTGACGGAATCGATCAGGTCCTTGCCGGCCATCTCGTAGTCGATGCCGAGCGCGACCCAGCGCATCGCCCAATCCGGCTTCCATTGCAGCTTGGCATGGCCGCCGGTGATAGGGGTCTCGAAACGCTCGCCGCTCTCCGGGTCGGTCCAGGTGATGGTCCCCTTCTCGACATCGCGCGCCTCGATCGGCACCTGCATGACAATGCGGGTCCTGGGATGGATCGGCAGGAAGGGCGAATAGGTCGCGGCGCGCTCCTCGCGGAGCGTTGGCAGCATGATCTTCATCACCGCGTCGTAGCGCGCCAGCAGCTTCAGCAGGGTCGCGTCGAACTCGCCCGCCCGATAGCTGTCGGTCGAGGACTTGAACTCGTAATCGAAGCCGAACTGGTCTAGGAAGGCACGCAGGCGGGCGTTGTTATGCCGGCCGAACGAGTCATGCGTGCCGAAAGGATCGGGGACCTCGGTCAGCGGCCGTCCGAGATGCTTCGCCAGCAATTCCTTGTTCGGGACGTTGTCCGGCACCTTGCGCAGGCCGTCGAGATCGTCGGAGAAGGCGATCAGCCGCGTCGGCACCGTGTCGTCGGTGAGCACGCGGAAGGCGTGGCGCACCATCGAGGTGCGCGCGACCTCGCCAAAGGTGCCGATATGCGGCAGGCCCGAGGGGCCGTATCCGGTCTCGAAGAGCACCTCTTTCTTGCCCGATTTCTCGATCCGGGCCACGAGCTTGCGTGCTTCCTCGAACGGCCAGGCGGCCGAACGCTGGGCGGCATCCACGAGCGTGGGATCGAAAGCGGACATTTGCGGCGGGTCCTCGTCTGTCTCAAGGTTTTCGGAAGCTCCKGCTTTGACAGATGAGAACGGGCGGYGTCAATCGGTGCCGGCTGTCCTGGGGCGTTGCCTGCCCTGCACCGCATTCATTGCCTGCCCGGGTCGCGTTCGGTCGAATTGCTCTTGCGGCGCATGCGTATAGGCTCCGCTCCGCGATTGGCTCTGTATCGGATACCTCATGGATCACGCTCTCCTCGAAACGCTCAAGACGTGGCGACGACATCTCCACGCGCATCCCGAACTCTCGCTGAAGGAGAGCGCGACGGCTGCCTTCGTTCAGGAGAAGCTGACCGAACTCGGCATTCCCTTTACCGCCGGCATTGGTGGTCACGGCGTCGTCGCGACGCTGAAGCGCGGCAACTCGGACCGCAGCGTCGGATTGCGGGCCGATATGGACGCCTTGCCGATTCTCGAGGCGAATGACCTGCCCTATGTCTCCACGAACAAGGGCGTGATGCACGCTTGCGGCCATGATGGCCACACGACCTCCCTGCTCGGAGCCGCCGCCCTGCTGGCGCGCGACGAAAGCTGGAGCGGGACGGTCCATCTGCTGTTCCAGCCTTCGGAGGAGAATGGTGCCGGCGCCCGGGCGATGATCGCCGACGGTCTGTTCGAACGCTTCCCGATGGAGCGCGTCTTCGGATTCCATAACTGGCCCGGCCTGGAAGCCGGCACGGTGGCGGTTCATCACGGACCGGTTATGGCCGAACCCGGCCGATTCCGGATCACCCTGCACGGCACGGCCGGCCATGCCGCCAAGCCCGACCTGACGCGCGATCCGATCGTTGCGATGAGCCATCTGATCGTGGCTCTGCAGACGATCGTCGCCCGCAATGTCGATCCGCTCGACAGCGCGGTCGTCTCGGTCGGCATGGTGCATGGCGGCCAGGCGCCGAACCAGATCCCGTCCAGCGTCACCATCGACGGCACTTTCCGGACCTATCGGCCGGCGGTGCGCGATCGCGTGATCGGGAGCCTCAAGCGCATTGCCAACAGCACGGCCGAGGCCTTCGAGATGCGGGCCGAGATCGAGATCATCACTGGCGGTCGCGCCACGGCGAATACCGAACTGGAGGAAGAGATCTCGGTCGCGGCAGCGAAGCAGGCTGGTCTGACTGTTCGGCGCGACGTGCCGCCGAGCACCGCGAGCGAGGATTTCTGCCATTTCATGGCGGACAGGCCGGGCGCCTATGTCTGGATCGGCAATGGCCCGGTGACCGACGGTGGCGAGCTCCACAACGAGCGCTACAACTTCAATGACGATATCCTGCCCGCCACGGCTGGCTGGATGGCAAGCGCGGCCCGCCTGGCGCTCGAGGGCGAGCTCTCCAATACGCGCCCCGCGCGATGAAACGGGAGGGAGGCGGGTCCACGGGCTCACCTCCCTCCTGATTCTGCGTGGGGCAACCGAACCTGACGAGATTGGGGCGGCAGCGAGCCTTCGGGGAACCGGGTAGGCCGGGCGCCGATTGCGAGCGCTCCGGACACGAGATCGGCGAGGAGCCTGGGTTGGCTTCCCTTCAGAACGGGCTCACCGGAAAGAACCGCAGATAGAGCCTGGCATAGGTGCCGTCGTCCCAGAGCGATTGGAGCGCATAGTCGATTGCGCGTATGAGGGTCGGGTCATCCTTGCGCGTGAGGAAGCTGACCCCCTCGCCGAAATAGCGGCTTTCCAGGAAGGGGCCGCCGCTGAAGGCGAGCTCGCCGCCGTTGCGGCCGGCGAGCGTGAGTGCAAGCGCGACGCCGTCCCCGAAGACATATTCAACCTCGCCGCTGCGCAATGCGGCAATCGCTGCCGTCAGGCTGGGGGCTTCACGGCGCTGGGCGAAGGGCATCAGACGTTCGAGGAAGGCCTGATGCGCGGAGCCGCTGATGACGGCGATCCGCTTGCCCTGCAACTCGCGGCTGTCGAGTTCCGGCTGAGCACTGCCGCGGGTCGTGACGAAACGGGCAGGGGAACGGAAATAGAGATGGCTGGCGCTGAAACGGGCGCGGATCTGCGGCGTCACCGCCATCGCCGCCGCCAGGACGTCGCCGCGCCCTTCGGCCAGGGAATCGAGCAGCGTGTCGAAGCGGCGGGCCTGAACCGTGCAGGTCCACAGCATCCTCTCGCAGACCGCACGGGCGAGCTCGACCGAGAAACCGGTCAGCGCGCCGTCCGGCGCAGCAAAATGTAGCGGCGGATAGTCGTCGTCGGTCAGGAAACGAACCACGCGTGGGGGCCCGGGCTCCGGCCGATCGAGCCTGATCTTGCCGTCCCAGAAATTGGGGACGGTCGCGGGAGATTGCGCCGCAGCTGTGCCGGCTATCAGGAGGCCAAGGCAGAATGTGGGGGCAAGGAGGGCGAGCCGCTTCATGGCCGCATCTGGCGACAGGGGGCGAGCCTGATCAAGAGGTTTCGCTATTCGCATGTGGAACCCTGTCCCTGCAGGAGAGGGTTCCACATGCGCTGTTGCTTTCCGGGCTTCGGCCTCAGGCCGCCAGCGCCGCCGCCGTTGCCTTCGCGCCCTGCGAGAACAGGCTATCGAGCTGCCGGGCGACAGCCTTGGTGAAGGCCGTCTCGCGCGGCAGATCGCTACCGAAGATCGCTTCGATGCCGAGAAGGCCGCTGCTCAGCGCCTGCGCATTCCGGCCCGCCTGCGTCGCGATGCGGGCGAATTCGCCCGCCAGCGGGTCGCGGACATCGATGACGGTGCCCGTCTCGTCCGTGCCGGTGACGTAACGCATCCAGGCCGCGACGCCGAGCGCAAGGTGATCGATCGGCGCACCGGCCTTGAGGCGTTCGCGGATCGTGCCGAGCAGACGCTGCGGCAGCTTCTGCGAGCCGTCCATGGCGATCTGCCAGGTACGGTGGCGAATGGCGGGGTTGTGGAAGCGGGTGAGCAGCGCGCCGGCATAGTCGGTGAGATCGACGCCTTGCGGAGCGGGCACGGTCGGGATGATCTCGGCCCAGAGCCCCTGCAGGAAGCGGGCGAGCACCGGATCGCCGCTCGCCTCGGCCACGGTCTCGTGGCCGGAGAGATAGCCGAGATAGGCGAGGCTGGAATGGGCACCATTGAGCATGCGCAGCTTCATGAACTCGAAGGGCGCGACCTCGGAGACCATCTGGGCGCCGACTTCGTCCCATGCGGGCCTGCCACTGGCAAAACGATCCTCGACCGCCCATTGCCGGAAGGGTTCTCCGATCACCGGTGCGGCGTCTTCGACACCGAGCAGGCCGGCGGCCTCCGCGATGTCGGCGTCGGTGGTGGCGGGCACGATGCGGTCGACCATCGTCGCCGGGAAGGCTCCATTCGCTTCGATCCAGGCTGCAAGCGTATCGTCCTGCAGAGCTGCGAAGTCGCGCACCAGGCCGCGCAGGACCTTGCCGTTATGCGGAAGGTTGTCGCAGCTCAGCGCGGTAAAGGGAGCGAGGCCTTCGGCCTTTCGCAGCTTCAGGGCGGCGACGATCAGGCCAATGGCCGAGCGCGGGGCATCGGGATGTTCCAGATCGTGAACAATGTCGGGATGATCCTGCCGCAGTCGGCCGGTGGCCGGGTCGTGGCAATAGCCCTTCTCGGTCACGGTCAGCGAGACGATGCGCGTTTCGGCGGCGGCGAGACGTGTGACGAGAGCGGCGGGATTCTCGGGCGCGACGAGCACATCGAGCACGGAACCGATGATGCGCATCTGCGGGCCGTCTGGAGCCCGCTTCAGGAAGCTGTAGAGACCGCCTTGTGGCTTCAGCCTGTCGCGCTGGTCGGGGCGCTGCAGGCTGGCGCCGATGATACCCCAGGCGCCGAAAGCGTGCTCGAGCGCATCATCCGTATATTCGCAGAGATGGGCGCGGGCGAAGGCGCCGAGCCCGAGATGCACGATGCCGGGCTTCAGCCCTGCGCGCTCATAGGATGGACGGCGGACAGTCTTGGGCAGGCTGCCAAGGGTTTGCGGCGACAGTCTGGTCAATGGAACACTCTTGGCAGCCAGAGGGAGATTGCAGGGACATAGGTCACCAGCAGGAGTACGGCAACGCTGGCGCCGTAGAAGGGCCAGATCGTCCGCATCGATTCCCCGATCGAGACGCGCCCGATGGCACAGGCGACGAACTGTACCGATCCGACCGGCGGCGTGTTCAGGCCGATGCCGGCGTTCAGGATCAGGATCACGCCGAAATGCACGGGGTCGACGCCAAAGGCCTTCACAACCGGCAGAAAGATCGGCGTGCAGATGATGATCATCGGCGCCATGTCCATGAACGTGCCGAGCACGAGCAGGATGAGATTGATCATCAGCAGGATGACGAGCGGGTTGTCCGAGACCGCCTTCATCGCGCCGATCGTCGCCTGCGGCACCTGCAGGAAGGCCATCAGCCAGCCGAAGGCGCCGGCCGTCCCGATCACCAGCAGTACCATAGCCGTGGTGCGAACCGCGCCAAGGGTCGCTTCGACAAAGGCCGTCCAGGTGAGCTGGCGATAGACGAAGATGGTGACGAGGACGGCGTAGACGACAGCCACGCAGGAGGATTCCGTTGCGGTGAAAACGCCGGACCGGACCCCGCCGAAGATGATGAAGATCAGCAGGATGCCGGGCAGCGCCAGCACCATGTAGCGGCCCACCGCAGCAAATCCCGGAAACGCCTCGCGCGGATAGCCGCGCCGGACCGCGACGGCCCAGGCCGCAACCATCAGCGCAGCACAAAGCATCAGCCCGGGGATGATGCCGGCGGTAAACAGATCGGCGATCGAGATGTTTCCGCCCGCCGAGAGCGAATAGATGATCATGTTGTGCGAGGGCGGGATCAGCAGCGCGATGATCGCCGCATTGGCCGTGACATTGACCGCATAGTCCGCGTCGTAGCCGCGTTTGACCATTTGCGGGATCATCAGGCCGCCGACGGCGGATGCATCCGCGACGGCCGAGCCGGAAATGCCGCCGAACAGCGTGCAGGTGACGACATTGACCTGCCCCAGGCCGCCGCGCAGATGGCCGACGAGACTCGAGGCCATCTGGATCAGGCGCTCGGCGATGCCGCCGCGGATCATCAGGTCGCCGGCATAGATGAAAAACGGAATCGCCATCATGGCGAAGGCGTTCATGCCGGAATTCATCTGCTGGAAGACGACGACCGGCGGCAGGCCCATATAGACGACGGTGGCGATCGACGACATGCCCAGGCAGAAAGCCACGGGCACGCCGATGAGGAGAAGCAGCGCGAAGGTACCAAAGAGGATCCAGAGTTCCATCGCTCAGACTTCCTGTGCGCTGCCGAAATGCGTGAAGCCGAGCGGGGCGGATTTCGCCTTGGTGAGAAAGAGCATGAGCTTTTCGAAGGAGAAGAGGGCGATCAAGGCGCCGCCGACCGCGATGGGGACATAGTCCCAGCCGCGCGAGATGCCGATGATCGGCAGGCGGTCGCTCCAGGTCCCGATGGCGAGCTGCGCGCCATAGACCAGCATGGCGAGGCCGAAGGCAATCACCAGAAGCTCGGTCAGGATGATCAGCCCGTTGCGCAGCGGCGGCGGCGACATGGCGAGGCCGACCTCGAAGCCGAGATGATCGCTCTCGCGCACGCCGACTGCGGCGCCGAGCAGGATGAACCAGGACATCAGGAAGAGGGCGCTGGCCTCGACCCAGATCGGCGTGTCGTTCAGCACATAACGCCCGAAGACGCCCCATGCGACGATCACGGTCATGGCGACAAGACCTGCCCCGGCGATGACCAGTGCAATGAGGCAGAGCTTGGCGCCCAGCCGGGTCAGGATTTGTGCAAGGAGAAGCATCAAGACGCTCCGGCGCCGCGTGAGGCGCTTTTTCCCGGGTGATGCTGGCTTGTTCCAGTTTCGCCGGCGGTGAAAACCGCCTGCGAAGCGGGATCGTCAGAACCGCTCCACCCGGGGAAGGCMGAAAAGGAGACGCAAGTGACTGGGCGCGGCCGGAAGGGCCGCGCCGGCCTTCACTTCACCGCCTGGATGGCAGCCACCATCTCCTTGAGCTTCGGATCGGTGACGAACTTGTCGTAGACGGGCTTCATCGCATCGATGAAGGGCTGCTTCTCGACCGTGTTGATCTGTGCGCCGCCAGCTTTGACCTTGGCTTCCGACTCCTTCTCGCGCGCATCCCAGAGCTCGCGCATCTTGGCGACGGATTCCTTGGCTGCGGTCTTGATCAGCGCCTGGTCCGCCGCGTTGAACTTGTCGAAGCTGCGCTTCGACATCACGAGCACCTCCGGCGAGAGCGAGTGCTCGGTGGTCGAATAGAACTTCGAGACCTCGAAATGGCGGGTCGACTCGTAGKACGGCCAGTTGTTCTCGGCGCCGTCGATGACGCCGGTCTGCAGCGCCGAATAGACTTCGCCGAACGGCATCGGGGTGGCATTGGCGCCGAGCGCCGAGACCAGAGCCACGAACATGTCGGACTGCTGGACGCGAATCTTCATGCCCTTCATGTCGGCTGGCGAGCCGATCGGGCGCTTGCCGTTATAGAAGGAGCGCGAGCCGGAATCGTAGAAGGCGAGGCCGATCAGGTCGTGCTTCTCAAAATCCTTGAGCAGGTTGTCGCCGATCGGGCCGTCCATGACTTTCCGCATATGATCGACCGAGCGGAAGATGAAGGGCAGCGAGGGTATGTTGGTCGCCGGGATCAGGTTGTTGAACGGCGCCATGTTGATGCGGTTCATGTCGATGACGCCAAAGCGCGTCTGATCGATCGTATCCTTCTCCTGGCCGAGCTGGGCGGAGTGGAAGACGTTGATCTTGATGCGTCCATTGGTCCGCTGATCCAGCAGCTGGCCCATGTATTTGACCGCTTCGATGGTCGGATAGCCGTCAGGGTGGATGTCGGTGGAGCGCAGGGTGACGTTCTGCGCCTGAGCCGCGCCGACGGTCGCTGCGATGAAAGCCGCGCCGACGAGCGCGGAGACTGTCCGTCTTGTAAGCATGTTCCTGTTCCTCCCGTTTGAATAGATCGCCGGATTTTCCCGGTCGTTCTTGCCCCGTGTTCGGGAGCCGTGCCGCCCCATGCCGGCTTCGGCCTTAGAGAAATTCCCTCCGCATCGGCGTGAAGGAATCGATCAACTGCCCGGCCTCGATGGCGACGACGCCATGGACGAGGTTTTCGGGCACGAAGAAGCTGTCGCCGGCCGCTAGCCTGCTGGTCCTGCCGTCAATCGTGACGTCGAAGACGCCGCTCTCGACATAGGACGCCTGACGATGCGGGTGCTGG